>JALGWA010000170.1 GCA_025774425.1 bacterium | reverse complement strand
GACAGCCAGGTGAATGCAAGTGCGACCGCCAGTACGACTCCCATCAGTCTCGTTCTCATGGCTCCCTCCCTGAGTCTGCATCGTCCAGGAAAAATGATTCATACCCGGTTTTAGTGAATCAAGCGGAGACTATCGGGCTGTCCGGGCCGTGTCAACGGGAATCATGCGTCTGCCGGCGGCGGGCTCACCTTCCGGGTGCGCGTGGGCCCTCTTGGCGGTCACTGGAGGTCCGCGCTCCTCGTCCATTGCGTCCACGCGGGGCCGGAACCCGTGGACGTGCCACCGTCGGCCGACCGCCGCCCGGGTGATATACGCTCTCCACCAGCGCGGCGATGCCGGTTGACCTGGAGGTCTCGGATGGTGTATAAGAATCCTTGTCACCGCTCGATTGGGAAGGGGCCGGCAGGGTCGTGTCGGCCGTGTCACAGGAAGCCGAGAGAGGAGGAATCCCATGTTTCGGACCATTCTGTCGGCGTGCTTTATCACGCTGCTCTTCGCCGGCCTCGCGTTCGGGCATGCGCCCAAGAAAATAGAGGCGGAGTTCAATCTCGATGACCACGTCTTGACGGTGACCGTCTATCATCAGGTCAAGGATGCAGCGAAGCACTTCGTCGAAGAGATAAGCGTGGAACTCAACGGGAAGGACATCATCGAGCAGGAGCTTTTCGCCCAAGAGACTCCGGAGGAGCAGACCGTCCTTTACCGGATCACCGACGCCGGCCCCGGGGACAAGATCACCATATCCGCAGAGTGCAGCATGGCCGGCGAGAAGGAGGTCACCATAAAGGTGAAGGAGGCGAAGAAGGAAAAGAAGAAAGAGACCAAGGAAAACTGACGGGGTCGGAGCTCAAAATGCACAATTGGATGCGGGCCGGCTGGGTGGGGTCAGACCCTCAAGGGGGGTCAGACCCCGTCGGAACCGTGGGGTCAGAGCTCAAAATGCACAGTCCGTTGGGGTCAGGCCCAGGAGGGGCAGGCCCTCGCGGATCGGGTGCGGCCGGAGCCGATGGGACCCGGGATGCCGATCAGGGTCGTGACGACCAGGCCGATCTCAAGGAATGAAGCCACGCCCGCTGTGAATCTGTGGAAGCGGCCGTGGAGATGACAGATGAAGGAGAACCCTCATGTTCAAGTACGTACTCGCTTGGATCCCGATGGTGCTCATTGGAATCTTGAACGGCGTGGCGCGCGTCGGGACGTACGGCAAGCACATGGATGAGCTCCGGGCGCATCAGGTGTCAACCCTCACGGGCGGCGCCCTCATGGGCCTTTACATATATGCGGTGAGCAGGCTGCTCAAGTTCGAGTCCCCGCGCCAGGCGGTTCTCGTGGGGGTGATGTGGCTCCTCATGACGGTCGCCTTCGAGTTCGTCTTCGGCCGGTACGTCGCCGGCCACGAATGGCGGCGCCTCCTCCATGACTACGACCTCTCCGCGGGCCGGGTGTGGGCGCTGTTCCTCCTGTGGGTCGCCATAGCGCCCTACGTCTTCTACAGGCTTACCGAGTAGGGCGTCCGGCGGCGCCGAAGCATCACGCGCCCATCGCAACCACATTGTGCCGACTACTCCCGAGCCGGGACAAGTGTCCCCGCCGATGCAGCCGCGTTGAGCGTCCCGGCGGCCGGCTCAGGGTCGCCTACACAGGGGCAGGAGACTCAACTACAGGAAGATCACCGGGACAACCGAGCAGCGAAGACAAGAGGCCCGCAAGCAAGAGGCCCTTGTACAACGCGACGTTCCTATGCCGCGACTACATCGTCGCATAAAGTCTTGACAGCCGGGGGCCGATCCGGTAATATCGCCGCTAAAGTTGGATTCTCTGGAAGGAGAGCGAGGAGTATGTTCTTCCATCGTCATTCCCACCATCGCTGCACACGCGATTGTCGAGTCCGATTAGCGGACCAATCGTGAGTGCGGGGCGCCTTCAGGCGCCCTAATCCACCACGGGTACGAGTACGGATCCCGCACGGGTGAGGTACATCCGCAGCCGGGTAGATCCATGCCCGTTGGTGGGGGCCGCTCCTCGAGGGGGAGCGAAGGAAATGACGAGGAAGAAGAGAGAAGAACGTCGCCTCAAGGCCGAGGACAGGAAGAGGAGGAGGGCGGAAGAGAACCGCCGCAGAAAGAGGAAATGCCGCGCTGCGAGGTGGGCCGGAGTTCGGGCCCGCCGTGCAAGCAACGTGGCGAACTCCGTAGATCTCCTCAAGGTGCTCGGCGGTGAGATCGGCCCCGCGGACAGGCACCTGCCGCAGGATTGCAGGGACTTCGTGGCGGACCTCCGCTGGATCAAGCGCAGGCAGCGGGACAAGTTCGCGCGGCTTCTCGCCGTCGCCCAGGCCCGCTCTCCCAAGATTGCGGGCCGCGGGTTCTGGAAATCCCTGCTTCTCGTCGCCAAACTCTCCTGGAAGGCCGACCCGGAGAACTGGCGGCCGAGGGGCAAGTCTGGGTACGCCGTCTTCCGCTCCTTGGTGGACCACCTCGTTGTCGACTATCCGGTGCCGAGGTTTCTCTACGATGTGTTCCTCGATGCGCCTTTCCTGGCGAGCGGGGAGGCCCTCGTCGGCTTCTTCGCCTATGTCGCCGCCGGCGGCAGCGCGTACAAGTACATGAACTCGGCCTTCATACCGGCGGTCATGACGAGGCGGATGTGCCACACATTCCTCCACAAGCCCGCGGGCACATTCTTCTTTCACGCCCTCCGCGCTTCCCAGGTCGAGGCCCTGGGCGGGGACCACGCCCTTGCCAGGGCGATCTGCGGGACCCGGCTGGGGAGAGGCTTCTCGAGTGACGAACGGTTCTGGTTCACCGTTATCAGGTGGTTCTGTGAGAACCCGCTCGGCGACAACGCGCAAGTCGCTCCGGTGGTAGACTACATCGCGGAAATGCGCCGTCGCCGTCCCGACTACTCCATGAAGGGCCGGACCGTCAAGTCGCTCATCCGGGGCATGAAAGCCTGGCACAGGGAGCTCGCCCACGCCAGGTACCTCAGGACGAAGGTTTTCACGCCCTCGGGTCTCAAGGCCGTAACCTGGAAGGTCAAATCCAAGGACGCTCCGGGTGACCAGGAGTATGTCGTGTGGACCATGGCGGAGATACTGACCGCGGATGATCTCGCCAAGGAGGGCAGAACCATGCGCCACTGCGTCTACATCTACGCCCGTCTCATCGTGGAAAGGCGGGTTTCCATCTGGTCGTTGAAGTGCGATGGCAAGCGCAGGCTCACCGTGTGCGTGAACAGGGCGAAGAGAGCCGTGGTCGAGGCCCGTGGGAAGTGTAACCGCATGCCGGAGCCTGGCGAGCTCGCGAGGGTCGCCCGCTGGGCGCGCTTGAACGGCTTGTCGATGAAGCTCTAGCCGCCGGGTCAGGCCGGACGTACGTGGACGGTTTGCATGGGGTGGAGGAACAGGAAGATGACCTCGCGGGGAGGTGTGCCGCAGGCCGCCTCGATCGCACGCGCATAGGCCTCGGCCTGGGGACGGTAGTGTTCGGCCCTCGTCTCGATGTCTCCGCCCGTCACGCGGTCCGTCTTGAAGTCCACGACGTAGATGTCGTTGCCCTCCCGGAACACCACGTCCATCTTGCCCTCGAGGAGGACCGCGCCCTCGCGCACGACGAAGGGGACTTCCCTGTAGAAGGCGTCGGATTTCACGATGCGCCGCATGAGGTCGCCTGCCAGCGCCCTCCGCACTATCCCGCTGGCTTCCGGCCCGGCGCCGGCCCCGAGGTCGAGGCTCTCCGCCTCCGTCCTTGCGATAAGGTCCAGTCCTTCGGGCCGCTCCCAGTCCACCACTTCGAGGAGGCCGTGCACGAGCTTTCCGAACCTCGCGCCGTCGCCGCCTCGCCCCGCCTCGCCCTCGCCGGTCTTTCCCGTCTTCTCCTCCTCCCGCCCGACGGCTTCTGTAGCCGTCGTCAGGGGGCGGCCCCGCGCCGTGCTCCGCGCCAGATCCGCGGTCGCCCTCCGGTGCTCCGCCGCCTGCTTCTCGACGGCCCGCGAGGTCTTGGGCGCGCCGCGGGGCGTCACGCGCAGCACGTGCGGCTCTCCGGGCTCGAAGTCGAGGCCGCGCGTGTCGTACAGCGCCATGCCCTGGACGAGGTCCGCCGCCACGAGATCGTCGGGCGGGGGAATCTTGTCGGCGAGGAAGTGGAGCAGCCTGCCCTCCCTGGGACGCCCCGTCTCCCCGTCGAGCTCGCGCGGCGTGGCCCAGTATGCGGGTATGACCAGGAGGTCGCGGGCCCGCGTCATTGCCACGTAGAGCAGGCGTTTCTCTTCGGCCTCGAGGCGCTTGCCCTCGTAGAGCCTGGCCTCGTCATATCCCAGGGTCCGGATGCCGTTGTTCCTGGCCCCGGTGAGGATGGCGATCTCCTCCTTTCTCCGGTCGATGATGAACGGCTCGCGCTCGCGCTTGCCGCTTGCGAGGTCGGCGAGAATCACGACCGGAAACTCCAGGCCCTTGGCCTTGTGCACCGTGAGCACCCGGACGAAGTCGTCTCCCGCCTCGACGGTGGCCGCCTCGGCCTCATCGGCTTCCTCCTCCCCGCGTTCGCCGAGCCATTCCACGAAACTCCTGAAGGTGAGGACGCCCCGCTCGGAGAGGGCCCGGGCGATG
>JALGWA010000169.1 GCA_025774425.1 bacterium | reverse complement strand
CGGGGTAACCGCCAGTAGCACTAACGGCAGAATCAAGACTACCGCTGACTTTATCACGGGCCACCCTCCTTTTCTTCCTGCCTCGGCCTGGCCTCTTGACACTCTCCGGCTATACAGGCCGCGGGGCGCTTTTGCAACCTGTTTCTCATCTCCGGTAGGACGCGGTCCACGCCGGACCGTCGGGCTTCTGGAGCTCGAGCATCTCCCGCCAGGCCTCGTCGGTGAGGCGGGCGGCCGCGGGCTGCTTGAACTCGTAGTACGACATCTCCGGGCCCGCCGCCAGCCAGACGCCGCTCTCGTTCTTCCAGGCCACCACCAGGAGCTCGACATAGCCGCAGGCTTCCTCGAGAGCCATGCCGCTGTTGGTGTCGGTGTGGACGTCGGCCACCATGGTGGTCTTCTGTGAGTCGCGGTCCACCCCGTCGAGCATGTCCTTCAGGGTCTTGCCGAAGCGCCCGATGAAGTCCATGTCCGCTCGGTCGAGGACTTCGCCCGCGAGCTCCTTGACAGAGATCTCCGCGAGCCTCTCCAGGGTCATCTCCATCATCGCCATGTCGGCTGCGAGGACTTCGTTGGCCTGGATCATCCCCATGTCGATGAGGCCGTTCCTCATCATGCGCGTGAGACTCAAGAGCCTGTTGTAAACCTCCGGCATGGGCTCGACGAAGCCCTTGGGCCTGTCGAGTTCCGGGGGCGGCGTCGGCACCCCGGTCAGGGCCATGGTATAGCTTTGCTTGGCGTATAGAATCGTATCGTGCCGGAGCTCCGCCCACGACGCGAGCGCCATCGTGAGCAGCCTGTCCTGCCACGCCTCCGACCGCATAAAGGTCGGGTAGCCCTCGCCGTGCTGGTCGATATAGGACCTGAGCACCCACAGCCAGTTCCAGTAGAGGTTCTGATTCCAGCGCCCTTCCTCGAGCCCGTCCATCTCATCGTACACCCTGCGGAACGCCTCGTCGAAACCCTCGTAGTCGGCGTCGCCGAGGTCGTCCAGCAGGTCCAGGGCGCGGTCCGACCCGAGCACTGCGAGCAGGTCGAGCCCGCGCGGGAAGACCCGCCCTATGCCGACGCCGGGGATGTCGTATGCCGTGAACGGCATCTTCCTGCCCCGGAACGCGCCGACGTAGGGGGCGACTAGCCTCGAGAAAATATAGGAGTCGGGCACGTAGCGCTGCCCCATCAACCTGAAGCCCCGCGTGGCGGCGAGACACTCGTCGGCCTGCTCGGGGGTGAAGGGCGGCTGTATGGTGCACTTGCCCGTGCCGCCGTAGATCTCGGGGCTGCGGTACTCGGCGAGCTTGGCCTTCAGCCGGCCGTAGGCTTCCCCGCCGACGGCGGCGGCCCCGCCCCCGTCCCCCAGCACCTCGTTCATCGCCTCCATGTACTCGTACGGCCCGAGGTCGTCGGAGAAGCCCACGAAGAAGGACGTGACCTCATAGACCTTGCTCCAGTCCGTCATGAGGTCCGCGTCCTCAGCCATCAGGCTCGCGAGGAGGCAGGCCCCTGCGGTCTGGATACGCGCATCGTACGTGGAGACCAGAGCGTCGCACGTCGAGCAGGTCGCCCCCGGTCGTATGTCGGGGCTTCCCTTGAGCAGCATGCTCATCCTCCCGAACCACATCGCCGCCTTGAAGTAGTTCGCCAGTTTGTCGGAGACGGTGTAATGTCCCCGCGGCACGTACTGCGAATAGTCCTCCGCGTACTTGAAGATCGGCGACGCGCTGAAGCCGGCATGGCCCGCTATGAGGTCGAGCTCCTTTTCGACATCTTCCTCGAGCCCGGGCGGGACATCGAAAACGTACTTGCTCTTATCGAGGCTGGTGAACTCGCGGTCCAGAGCGACTCCGGCGCCGCCGTCGGGAAGCCGTATCTCCCTGACCGTCCGCTCGCGGCCTCCCTCGCCGACTTCGCGCCGCGGCTCGGTACCGACCGGGGCATAACGGCCCGCGGGATCCGGCTTGAGGAGAGACAGCCCGACGGCGAGGAAAGCTGCGTCCCTTCTCGCCGCTTCCTTGAGATCGCCGTCCGACTCGCGATAGACGCGCATGCATCCTTCGAAGAGCCCCGTCGCGAGGCGCCACAGGCGGTCATAGAGATCCCTCGCCTCGATTGTCTGCAGCGTGTGGTCGTAGAGTATGTGGTATGCATGGAGCAGCGACGATGACGTGACGAACACCGGAACATCGCGTTGGCCCAGCACCAGATAGGCCTCGTCGAACTGTTCGCCCTCGCGGTTGAAGGGGAACTCGGTGACGACGAAGCCGGCCTCGAGGAGCCGATCCCGGGCATCCGCTTCCAGCATCAAACGGGAGGTCGCCCGCTCGAAATCGACGACGTCTCCCGCCTCCAGCGGAAGCCGGTACTGCGGTGCCTCTCTGCGGGCCTCGACAGGCTCGTAGGTGAAATACCGGAGGAACTCGTTCTCCGCCATCGGCGCCTCCTTGCCCTCTCCGCCGGGCAGCGGTCCCGACAAGAGGGACACGCAGAACACGACCAGAGCAATGCACATCCGGCCGGCACTCGACTTCATGGCAACCCTCCAGTCAAAGGTCGACCCGTGGCCATCCTCACCTTACACTTTGACCCCGCCGGCATCAACCATGTTCCGCCGCCTCACCGCTCTTGACAGCGGAGACCTTTAGTCGGAGAATGGCGGCGGGTGTGATGAGAAAGGAGGCGCGCCATGAAGAAGGTATTCCGGGTTCTGCTTCTGGCCGGTGCGGTCTGGCTGTGCGCGGGCGCCGCAGCGGCCGACTCGACCTACTATGATGCCACCAACAGCATCATAGACATCAACAACCCGGTGGGAACGAGGTGGCACGAGCTGTATCCCAATTACTGCACGGGCCCGTATGAGATCACGGGCTGGAAGGACAACGGCGACGGCCAGCTCAGCTACTGCGACACCATCGACATGACCTTCGATCCCGACGGGCCGGAGCCATCGACTACGACCCAGCACGTGGTCGAAGTCACCTACACCCTCGAGGTCACGCTCCTGCCGCCCGAGGAGCCCGTCATTCCCCACTACTGGGACTGGGAGACGGATGAGCTGAAAGACCCCATCACCGAACCAGTATGCACGTGGTGGACGGAGATCTATCCCAACTTGGGCGAGGAGTTCCACATCGCCGCCTGGGAGGACAACGGGAGCGGCCAGCTCGACTTCTGCGACGTGGTAGTGGATGATCACGGCTTCCAGTGGCATGTCGAGGGGGTGCACACCGACATGGTCACCGAGCCGGTGCCGGGCTCGGCCACGGAGCCCTCGACCTGGGGCAAGCTGAAGTCGATATTCAAGTTCTGGGACTAGGCGCAGGCAGGGGTCGGAGCCCTGTGCATTCATGGGGGTCAGACCCCTGTGCATTTTGAGCTCTGACCCCACCTGCTCCGCTACCTGAGGAGCACGATCCGCCTGGAGACGGCGGCCCCGGGTCCCGCGATCTTCGCGAAGTAGACTCCGGCAGCGAGGCGTGAGCCCCACCTGTCCCTTCCGTCCCAGGAGTAGATCCACCCGTTGTCGGCTGCGGCGGCGGGCAGCGGCGACGCGACCACGCGGCCGCGGATGTCGTATATCTCGAGCCGGAACCGGCCCGGGCCCATGTCGGCTCCGGCCGAGCACCGGATGCTGACCTCCGGCCCGCTTGCGGGATTCGGCCGGACAGTGAGACTCAGGCCGGATGCGCAACCGGTGTGGGTCTCCCCGACTCCGGACTGGCCGCCAACGACGACCGTCCCGTCATGCCAGTCGACATCCTTGATCCAGATGCCGCCCAGGGTGAACCAGAAGTAATCGGTCGACACCGCGGTCGAGCCCTGCGCCACGGCCTCGAAAGTCAGGGCCGACAGGGCTCCGGGCCCCTCGGCGGTCGTGCCTCCGCACATCAGCACATGCGAAATGAAGACGGACCCGGTGTCGGGCGTTACCACCCACCACCTGTTGCTGCAGGTGTCGACCATCACCGACCCCTCGTCGGCGCCGAGGAACTCGATGAGAGCCTCGTCGTAGGTTATGACGGTCTCATAGCCGTCGAAGACGATGTCGACGGAGTCCTTCCAGATGAACACCGTGAAGGTGTCTCCCGGCTCCACCAGGGCGCGCAGGGGATTCACCGATACACGGGCCTCGGCCGAAACCGGCGAGACGACCACGGAGCTCCCCAGCACCAAGACGACGAACGTGGCGATCGCCACGGGCCGGATGCAAGTCATGCCGCCCTCCTCAGGGTTACATCGACAGCACCGGCCGGGCCGGGCCGGAAGAGGCCCGGGCCCGGCCGGCTATGACTCCTAGGGCAGCAGGGAGAGCTTCCTGACTACGCGCTCCTTGCCGACCTGGAGGATTGACATGTAGATCCCGGGCGCCACGCGGGAGCCGTCCCACTCCACATGGTGCGTCCCCGCCGCGACGGGGCCGTCGACGAGGGTCTCGACCAGGCGACCCTTGACGTCGTAGATGCGCAGCGAGACGGTCGACGCCGCAGGCACCGTGAAGGAGATCCTCGTACCGCCGCTCGAGGGGTTCGGGCTCGCACTCATCTCGATGAGAGTCCCGGCGGACCCGTCCGCCTGACGGCTCCTCACCTGATCTTCACCGGCCGCCCGGCGCTCGGCCTCGATGGCG
>JALGWA010000476.1 GCA_025774425.1 bacterium | reverse complement strand
CATCCTGCGCAAGCGGCTGTTCAGCTCGCTGCCCGACGAGGGCGAGATCGCGGATATCGCCAGCGCCTTCGGTCGTAAGCTCGCGGAGGCGGCCAAGGCGAAGACCGCCTATCGGGGTGCCGAGGCCATCAGCGACGAGATCGCCGCCACCTATCCCTTTCACCCGCGCCTCAAGAACGTGGTCGCCCTGTTCAAGGAAAACGAGCAGTTCAAGCAGACGCGCGGGCTCATCGAGCTGGTCTCGCGCCTACTGAAGTCCGTCTGGGAGCGCAAGGACAACGACGTCTTCCTGATTGGCCCCCAGCACTTCGATCTGTCCATTCCGGATGTGCGCGACAAGCTCACCGAGATCTCCGGTATGCGCGACGTGATCGCCAAGGACCTCTGGGACGCGCAAGGGTCGGCGCACGCTCAGGTAATTAATCTCGAGTTGGATAGTGACGCGGCGGCCCAGGTGAGCACCCTTCTCCTGACCGCGAGCCTGTCGACCGCGGTCAACGCAGTGAAAGGGCTGACGCGCGAGGAGATGGTGGAGTGTCTCGTCTCGCCGCTGCGCGAACCCTCCGAGTTCCTCGCCGCTTTCGAGGAGCTGGAAAAGGTCGCCTGGTATCTTCACCACACGCCCGAGGGGAGGACGCGCCCGAGAACCAGATCGACGACCTGATCCGCCACCGGCTTCGCGATATGTTCGAGCCGACGCGCAAGACAGTCTACGAGGAGGTCCTCCCGTTGCCGCGGCTGGACGAGGTGGCCGAGCGGGTGCGTCGCGGGCGGGTGCTGGTGATTGTCAGTCCGGACTCCAAGATTCCCCCCGAGGAGGTGCAGCGCTTTTTCGAGGGACTGAGCCAGAAGAACAACTTCTGCGTCCTGACCGGCGACAGGACGGCGATGGGGAGCGTGGAGAAGGCGGCCCGGCAGCTCTACGCCGCCCAGAAGGCCGACGGCAGGATCCCGAAGGGCCACCCACAGCGCAATGACCTCGAGCGCAGGCAGGCCACCTACGAGCAGGACTTCAACGCCACCATCCTCGGGCTCTTCGACAAGGTCCTCTTCCCGATTCAGCTCGCCGGGAAGGGCCCACAGCTCGCCGCGAAACCGCTCGATATGACGCGCGACACGAACAAGCCATTTGACGGCGAGGCGCAGATCGAGAAGACGCTCGTCTCGGACCCGCTCAAGCTCTACCTCGATGTAGAAAAGGACTTCGACGCCATCCGGGAGAAAGCCGAAGATCTGCTCTGGCCCGAAAATCAGGACGAGACCCGCTGGGCCGATGCGGCCGACCGCTGCCGCCGCGCGGCCTCGACATGCTGAAGGGCATTGCCTGCAACCGCGGGCTCTGGGAGGACCTCGGTAACGGCTACGTCACGAAGAAACCCAAGAAGAAACGGACCTCGGCACAGGTGGTCGTGGAACACGGCCCGAGCGACGAGGGGCGCGTGCGCCTCAAGGTCAACCCGGTGAACGCAGGGCCGGCCCCGCGCATCCACTACGCGGAAGACGCGCCGGTCTCCGAATCCAGCCCGGTGCTGAAGGAAAACCCCTATTCCACGATCGCCTTGCGCGTCCGCTTCCTCGTCTGCGATCCCTCTGGCCAGTACGAGACCGGCGACCCAGTGGTCTGGACGAGCGAGCTCGTCCTGCGCAACCGCCTAGATGAGAAATGCGGCAAGCGCATGGTCGAGCTGTTCGTCGCCCCGCGCGGTGAGATCCGCTACACGTTGGACGGCAGCGAGCCGCGCAACGGGACGTCCTACGTGGGTCCCATCGAGATCGGTGACGGCGAGGTGTTGCTGCGCGCCTTTGCCACGGCTGACGGCCTTGAGGCCAAGGAGGATTTCCGCTTCCCGGCCAAGGGCAAGAAGGGCGTCCAGATCGACGAGAGCAGGCCCGCGCGCCTGGTGTCACGCACCGGTCACAAGCTCGACTCGCGCGCCGCCACCTTCGAGGGGCTCAAGCAGGCCGGGGACGCGGGCGTCACCTTCGAGAGCGTGACCCTCACCGTCGGCCAGGGGGCGCAGGTGGCTTCGATCATGGTCGGCGAGGTGGAGGTGGATGCGGCGTTTCTCATCCAGTTGCTCTCGA
>JALGWA010000168.1 GCA_025774425.1 bacterium | reverse complement strand
CCGATCACCCCCGAGAGAACCTCCACGCCCTCATCGACCACGTAATTCCCCGGGTACTTGACTTCGCCCCTTATCAGGACGTGGGCGTCCTCATGCCAGTCGGGGATGCTCCGCACGAAGACATGGTCATCGAGCTCGACCTCGAACGAATCCAGCGTCGGCCGGTCCCCGCCGACGAAAAAGCGGCGCCACTCGCTGGGATCGGCGGCGTCGAACCTCTCGATCTCCACGCTGTCGGTCACGGCTTCGGGCCTGTAGCCGCCGGCCAGCTCCAGGAGGTTCCACACGGTCTCGCCCGGGGTGAACTCGTAGCGGCCGGGGCGGTGGACGCTCCCGTACACGAAGACGTCTCCGCGCCGCGGCGGCACATGCACCACGTCTCCGTCCATGAGGTACGGATTCACCGAATTGTCCCCGAGCAGCAGGTAGCGCATGAGGTCGACGGGTATCGTCCCACCGCGCCGCCGGACCTCGATGTTGCGGGTGGAAGCATCCACGTCGAGCGTGCCCGCCTGCGCGATCACCTGGGAGACGCGGGTCACGGCATTGGCCTCGTACGCCCCGGGCGCGGCCACCATGCCGACCACGTGCACCTGGAAGGTCCTCACGGAGACGAGCGAGACCGAGAGTATGGCCGGAGTATAGTAGGGGGAAAGCTTGTCCCTCACGAGATCGCGCGCCTCGGCCAGTGTCCGGCCGCCGACCCTTATCGGCCCCACGGGAACGACGAGGATGTCCCCGTCCGGGTTGACATAGACCGTCTCCTGCCGGTTGACTTCTCCCCAGAAGCCGATGGCGAGGGCGTCTCCGGGTCCCAGGACGTAAGTGTCCGCGTCCACCGTGCCCTCGAGCCCGCCGCCGCCCGGGACCGCCGTGATGTCCACGCCGCCTGCCACAGGGGCCTCCTCGCCGCGAACGGCCGCGGACATGCCGAGGATCGTCACGAGGAGAAGGATGTAAGCGGAAATCCGGCTCCGCCCCACTTCGCTCCCTCTTTGCATCGGATGACGGAAAACAGGCTCAAACCCACGAATCATGCTAATTTCTGCGACCTGAGGGGTCAAGGACAAAAGGGCGCGGGCACGGCGTACACCCGGCCGCGCAGCCTGCGCCGCCGCCCCGGCCCCCATATCATGCCCGGCACCGCCGCTCCGCCGGCCCCTACCCGGCCTTCCGCGCCAATATGCACGCGACCGCGATCGAGTTGAGGCGCGCCTCGTACGTGTCCGCTCTCGAGACGACCACCATGGGCACCTTGGCGCCGACGATCACGCCCGCCGTCCGGGCGCGGTCGCCGACGAAATAGGTGAGGATCTTGTAGAAGACATTGCCGACGTCGGCGTGGCCGACGATGAATATGTCCGCCCTGCCGGCGACCGGACTCCTGACCCCCTTCTGCCTGGCGGCTTCCGGCGACACGGCGTTGTCGAAACCGAAGGGGCCGTCGACGACGGCGTTCTCTATCTGCCCCCGGTCGGCCATCTGCGCTATGACGGCCGCATCGACGGAGGACTTCATCTTGAGGTTGACGGTCTCGATGGCCGACAGCAGCGCGACCTTGGGCTTCCTGACCCCGAGCGCCCTAGCGACCGAGACGGCGTTCTTGACGATCTCGACTTTCTGCTCGAGCGTCGGCTCGATCACTATGCCGCCGTCGGACATGAACATTATGCGGTCGAACCCTTCGACCTCGAAGACGGCGACGTGGCTCATCAGCCGGTTGGTCGCTATGCCTATCTCCTTGTCCAGCGCGGCCTGCATGATCGTCTTGGTGGTCACGTTGCCCTTCATCAGCACGCCGGCCCCGCCTCCGCACACCTCCTCGACGGCGGCGCGCGCCGCCTCGACGGGTCCCCCGACATCGACCACCGTGCAGCCCTTGAGCGTGAGACGCCGGCTCTTGGCGAGCCGCCTTATCCTCGCTTCTTCCCCGAAGAGGACGGGCTCGGCGAAACCCTTTCTGCATGCGTCGCAGAGAACATCGAGCACGATGGGATCGGCCGCGCCGGCGACGGCGACGCGGGTGCTCGTCCGGCGGGCGACCTTCTTCGCCAGCGCGAGTATGTCCCTGAATCTGACGTTCCCGGATCTCTTACCTGCCAACGTAGCCCTCCTTTATCTCGACTTTCATGCACTTGGCCTTGCCCTTCGCGAGCACGTTGCCGGCCGCGTCCTCGACTTCGGCCGACGTGTGGACGAGGGGTCCGCGCTGCGAATCGACCCGGGCCTTGATGACGAGCTCGCGACCGACCGGCACGGGCTTGACGAGCCTCACCTCGAGTGAGGCCGTGACCGCCGAGATGCCGGCGTCCCACAGGAGTTTCACCATCGCCTCGTCCAGGAGCGTGGCCACCAGCCCTCCGTGCATGATGCCTTTGTAGCCGGCGTGTTCCACTTTCGGTGTGAACCTGCCTTCGACGGTCAGATTGTCCTCGTCGAGGTCGAATTCAAGCTTGAGGCCGATCGGGTTGTTCTTGCCGCACCCGAAGCACATTCCATCGTCCATGGGTCTCTCTTTTCCCCCGAGTTTGACCTTGCAAGATCCAAGCGCGGTCGATATTGTATTCCAAAACGGCGCGTATTTCAAACACTAGAATCTCCAGGGAGGCGCTTTGAAACTCGTCACGTATGAGCGCGGCGGCCCGAGGGCGGGGCTCCTCATCGGCGACCGCATATACGACATAGAGAAGTGTGCCTCGTTCCTCCACCTCGAGGGCGACTACCCCAGCGACATCATGACGCTGATCCGCGTGCGCGGGCTCCGGGAGCTCAGGAGCCTCGCCAAGCGCCTCAAGGAACTCGACAAGGGCCACGAGGAACTTCCGCTTCAGTGCTGGGCGTCCCTGGACGAGGTCGAGCTCCATGCGCCCGTGCCCAGGCCCGGCAAGATCATCTGTCTCGGGCTCAACTACAAGGACCACGCGAGGGAACAGAACGCCAAGGTCCCCGACATACCCCTCCTCTTCTCCAAGGCCTCCACGGCGACGACCGGCCACGGCCGGCCCATCGTCATCCCGGAGGGCTCGACCGAGATCGACTTCGAGGCCGAACTGGCCTTCGTCGTCGCCAGGGAGGTCAAGGGCGCGGGCATCGACGACGCCGCGGACGCCATACTCGGCTACACGTGCATGAACGACGTAACCGATCGGGAGATGCAGCGGGGGGACAGGCAGTGGTTCCGGGGAAAGAGCCCGGACACCTTCGCCCCCATGGGGCCGTGCATAGTGACGGCTGACGAGCTGGGCGACGTGCGCGGCCTGTCGATCTCTTCGAAGCTCAACGGCGAGCTGATGCAGCTGAGTTCCACCTCCAACCTCATCTTCACGCCGGCCGACATAATCAAGTTCATAACGAGGACCATGACGCTGGAGCCCGGGGACGTCGTCTCCACGGGAACGCCGGGCGGCGTCGGAGTGTTCAGGGATCCACCCGTCTTCCTGAAGGACGGAGACAGGATCGAGGTCACCATCGAGGGCATCGGGACGCTCTCCAACCCCGTCATCGCGCACGATTCCGCCGACCGGTAGCGGCCGGGCGGGACCCGGCGGGACCGGCCTCAGGCGTAGGTCCGCCTCACCCTGCCGATCCTCTCGATTCTCTCCTCGGCGAGACGGTCGGCGGCCTTGTTCGTGGGAATGCCCTCTGCGGCGGCGCCGGCGAAGATCCTGAGCAATACCTGCTTGATCGCCCCGGTCTTCCGGAGGGCGCGCTCCCTGTCGTAGCCGTGGAACTCATCGGCGACGTTGATCAGGGCGCCGGCGTTTATGATGTAGTCGGGGGCGTAGAGCACGCCGCGCCGGTGGAGCAGCGTCCCCGACTCCTCGTCGGCGAGCTGGTTGTTTGCGGCGCCTGCGACGATCGTGCACTTCAGCCGCTCCACCGTCTCCGCGCTTATGATCTCGCCGAGGGCGCACGGACAGAACACGTCGCAGGGGACATCGAAAACCTCGTCTGGGTCCACCACCTCCACCCTGTGCCGGCTCGTCACCCGGCCGACGGCCTCGTCGTCGATGTCGGCCACGGTCAACCTCGCGCCCCGGGCCGCCAGTATGTCGACGACTCTGCTCCCGACGTTGCCGAGGCCCTGGACGACTACGTGTATGCCCTCGAGGTCGTCGCTTCCCCTGACGACCTTGCAGCAGGCCTCGAGCCCCCTCACTACCCCGTAGGCGCAGACCGGCGAGGGGTCGCCGCTCCCGCCCTCCGACCTCGGGATGCCGACGACGTACTTCGTCTCGGTCCGGATGTGGTCCATGTCCTCGACGGAAGTGCCGACGTCCTCCCCGGCGATGTAGCGGCCGCCGAGGCCGTCGATGAACCTGCCCAGCGCCCTCCAGAGCGCTTCGCTCTTGTCGGCCCTCGGGTCGCCGATGACGACGGCCTGCCCGCCGCCGAAGTTGACACCTGCGCCCGCCGCCTTGTAGGTCATGCTCCGCGAGAGGCTGAGCGCGTCGTCGACCGCCTCGTCTTCCCCGGAATAGCGGCGCATCCGCACTCCGCCGATGGCCGGACCGAGCGTGGTGTCATGGATGGCGACTATCGCCCTGAGACCCGAGACCGGCTCCCGGAAGAAGACGATCTGCTCGTGCTGCCTGTCTTTGAGTTTCTCGAACAAGGGCATATGATGAACGCCTCTCTCTCGGCCTCAACTGTTCCTAAC
>JALGWA010000167.1 GCA_025774425.1 bacterium | reverse complement strand
GGACGAGGGAGGACGCTTCTTCATGCTGGGGTCGTTGGAGTACAGGATCCCCTTGATCACCAACAAGGCCTTCCTGCTGGCCTTCGCGGATGTCGGGCAGACCTGGAACAGCGTGGTCGCCTCGCGGCCCGGCTATCTCAAGAAGTCGCTCGGGGCGGGTTTCAGGATCTTCATACCGATGATGGGGACCGTCGGCTTCGACTTCGCTTATGGCTTCGACCGTGATAGGATATACGGCGGCCCGGGCTGGCAGACCCACTTCCAGTTCGGCATGTCCCGCTATTGATGCGAAGATGGAGGGTTTATCCGTATGAACAGGACGACCGTGGCGGTTTTGGTGATCACGCTGCTGGCCGCGCCCGCGGCATGGGCGCAGCAGAGAATCGGCTTCGTCAACATGAGGACCATATTCGACCAGTACTCGGCGAAGAAGGAGGCCGAGGCGGTGTTCGAGAGGGAGATGCAGGAGCTCAACGACCAGGTCAAGGCCAAGGAAGAGCGCATAAAGGCCCTGGCCGATTCCATCGAGTCCATGCGCTATGTCGCGAGCGAGGAGAGGATCAGGGAGAAGCAGAGGGCCCTGGAGTCGTTGCAGCAGGAGTATCTCGATTTCATGAGGGAAGCCGAATCCAGGGCGTCGCAGCGCAACGAGGAACTGACCGGGCCGATCGAGCAAGCCATACTGACGGCGGCCGAGGAGATAGGCAAGAAGGAGAATTTCGACTTGATACTGGACTCCGGCGCAGGTATCGTGGTCTATTCAAAGCCGGAGTTCGACCTTACCGACCGGGTGTTGCAGAAGCTGGAGGAAATGAGGAGCGCGACGACCGAGTGACCCCGGCACTGGACCAGGAGACATGGAAACTCCGCTTAAGCAGCTCGCAGAGATCGTCGGCGGCGAGGTCGACGGCGACGGTTCCGTGATCATAACCGGCGTCGCCGGCATCAAGGAGGCGCAGCCCGGGGACATCACCTTCCTGGCGGACCCCCGCTACGAGAAGTACCTCAAGACGACGAGGGCCTCGGCCATCATAGTCTCGAAGCGCATTCCGGACGCGGGGAGGCCCCTCGTCCTCAGCGGGAATCCCTATGTCGCCTTCATAAGGGCGGTCAGGCACTTCGTCCCCGAACGGAACGGCCGGCCCGTCGGCGTCGACCCGACGGCCGTGGTTGCGCCCAGCGCCGTGCTCGGCGCGGACGCGAGCGTCGGCGCCAACGCCGTGGTCGAGGAGGACGTCACGGTCGGCGACGGCAGCGTGATTCACGCGGGAGCCTACGTCGGCAAGCGCACGCGGATCGGGGCCGGTTGCGTGATCTACCCCAACGTCTCGATCCGCGAGGACACGGTGATCGGCGACAACGTCATAATCCACTGCGGGGCCGTGATAGGGAGCGACGGCTTCGGCTACGCCCTCGACGGCGACGCTTATGTCAAGATACCGCAGGTGGGCAACGTCGTGCTCGAAGACGATGTCGAAGTCGGTGCGAACACCACCATCGACCGGGCGACGACGGGGAGCACCGTCGTCGGCAGGGGGACCAAGATCGACAATCTCGCGATGATCGCCCACAACGTCAGGATCGGCGAGAACAGCATAGTGGTCGCCCAGGTGGGAATCGGCGGCAGCACGGAGATCGGCAAGGGCGTCAACCTGGCGGGGCAGGCCGGGGTGGCCGGCCATATCAAGATCGGCGACGGCGCCGTGGTCGCCGCGCAGGCCGGCGTCACCAAGTCGGTCGGGCCCGGCAAATGCGTATCCGGCTACCCGGCACGGGAGCACAGCCTCGCGAAGAAGGTGTACGCCGCCCTGCAGAGGCTGCCCGAACTCATCAAGAAAGTCGCCGACCTCAGCGAGCGCGTGAGAAGGCTCGAGGAGAAGTCGGATGGCTGAGAGGCAACGGACGATAGCCCGCGAAGCCGGGCTCTCGGGCATCGGCCTGCACTCGGGAGTGGAGACGTCGGTCGTCTTCAAGCCGGCCCCTCCCGGCGCGGGCGTCAGGTTCGTGAGAACCGACCTCGAGTCGAGGCCGTCGATCGAAGTCGCGGTGGAGCGGGTGCTCGCGACCAGGGACTTCGCGCGGAGGACGACCATAGGCGGCCCCGAGGCCTCGGTGGGAACCGTTGAACATGTGCTGGCGGCGCTGCGCGGCCTCGGCATCGACAACGCCGTAGTCGAAATCGACGCGGCGGAGCCGCCCGAGCCGGACGGTTCGTGCGCTCCCTATGTCGATGTGCTCAAGCGAGCCGGGGCCGACGAACAGGAGGCCGAGCGGGTCTACTTCGTCCTCGAGGAACCCATAGTCTTCAGGGCCGGCGATATCGAGCTCAAGGCCCTCCCGTACGACGGATTCAAGATAAGTTTCACAATAGAGTATGACCATCCCTTGATCGGCACCCAGCACATCTCGCTCGACATCTCGGAGGAGGTCTTCGAGAGGGAGATAGCCCCCGCCAGGACCTTCTCGCTTCTCAAGGACGTCGAGGGCTTGAAGGAGAGGGGACTCATCAAGGGAGGGAGCCTGGAGAACTCCATCGTCGTCGGCGAGGAGGGTATCCTCAACGAGGGCCCCTTGAGGTTCGAGGACGAGTTCGTGCGCCACAAGGTGCTCGACCTCCTGGGCGATCTCAGCCTGCTCGGCCGCCCGCTGAGGATGCATGTCATCTCCAGGAAGTCGGGACATTCGACCAACCTCGAGTTCGTCAAGATGCTACACACGCATCTGTTGAAAACGGATCAGGGCGCGGCCCCGGGAAGGCAGGTGAGAGAAGTGCCGACCAGCCTGATGATCGACCAGATTCGCAGCATCATGCCCCATCGATACCCTTTCCTGCTCGTAGACCGCATTCTGTCGCTCGAGCCGGGAAAGCGTGTCGTCGGCATAAAGAACGTGACCATCAACGAGCCCTTCTTCGTGGGCCACTTCCCATCGGGTCCCATCATGCCGGCGGTGCTCATCATCGAAGCCATGGCCCAGGTCGGCGGCGTGATGCTGCTCAGCATGGTGGAGAGTCCCGAGAAGAAGCTCGTTTACTTCATGGGCATCGACAAGGCGAAGTTCAGGAAGCCGGTCGTTCCCGGCGATCAGATCAGGTTCGAGCTCGAGATGATCAAGCTGAGGATGAAGACTTGCAGAATGAAGGGCAAGGCTTTTGTGGACGGCGCCCTGGTCGCCGAGGCCGAGCTGACGTCCGCCCTTGTTGACAAGCCCGACTCGCCCGATTAGACTCGAGAGCAGCCGGAAGGGCGATCGAACTTGAAGAACACGACAGGCATACATCCCACGGCAATCGTCGACCCCGCGGCCGAGCTGGGCGAGGGCGTCAGTATCGGGCCGTACACCGTGATCGGGCCGGATGTCAGGATAGGGGCCCGCACCGCGGTCGGTTCGCACTGTGTATTCGAGGGCTGGACCGAGGTCGGCGAGGACTGCAGGATCACCCACTCCGTCTGCCTCGGGCAGGAGCCGCAGGATGTCAAGTACGGAGGCGAGAGGACCTTCCTCAAGATCGGTTCGAGGAATCTCATACGGGAGTTCACAAGCATACACCGGGCGACCGGCGAGGGGAGCGAGACGCGTGTCGGTGATGACAACTTCATAATGGCTTATGTCCACATCGCCCACAACTGCACGGTCGGGAGCGGCACGGTCATCTCCAGTTTCACCGCGCTCGCGGGGCATGTCACTGTCGAAGATCATGCGAGAATCAGCGGCGTGATTCCGATCCACCAGTTCGTGCGGATCGGCACGCACGCCATAGTGGGAGGCGGCTCCCGGGTGCCCAAGGACGTCGTTCCCTACGTCAGGGCCGCGGGCAACCCGCTTCGGACGAGCGGCCTCAATACTGTCGGCCTGCGGAGGGCCGGTTTCGACGCAGCGACGTTGAAAACCCTCCGGGAGGCCTACAGGTTGATCTTCCGGTCCGAGTTCAACGTCAGCCAGGCCGTCGAGAGGATCAAGTCGGATCTTCCCTCCATACCGGAGATTCAGCACCTCGTCGAGTTCATAGAGACTTCCGAGAGGGGAATCACGATTTAGACCATGGCCCCGGCGGCCGCGCCGGAGAAAGGACCGACGCTGTGGATCGTGTGCGTTGCGGGGTCATCGGCGTGGGTCGGCTCGGCCAGCATCACGTGCGCATCTACGACGAGCTGCCCGAAGCGGAGCTCGTCGGCGTCTTCGATACCGACCCGGGCCGCCTCAAGGAAATCGCGGAGCGCCACTCGACAAGGCCTTTCGAAAGCATCGAGGAGCTGATCTCCGAGGTCGACGCCGTCAGCCTCGCGGTGCCGACCAGCCTGCACCACGAGATCGGCATGCAGGTCCTCGAGAGCGGGAGGCACCTCCTCGTGGAGAAACCCATAAGTTCGACGGCCGTCGAGGGGCTGGACCTGGTGACGGCCGCCAAGGCCAATGACCTCATCCTGAGCGTCGGCCACAGCGAGCGCTTCGGAGCCCCCATACGCGCGGCCCTCGATTACGTCGACAAGCCCCGCTTCGTCGAGGCGCTGAGACTGGCCGGTTTCGGCCCGAGGGGGACCGACGTCTCGGTGATCCACGATCTCATGATACATGACATCGACCTCGTGCTCAGCCTGGTTCCCGCCGAGATCGAGCATGTCGACGCGGTCGGCGTGCCGGTCTTCACGCCCAACGTCGACATCG
>JALGWA010000166.1 GCA_025774425.1 bacterium | reverse complement strand
GACAATAGCGCTCAAACCCGAGGCGGCGCCCGCCGTGCCGCAGCTTGCGCCCGCGGGGCCCGGTGTGCTGCCGGGGACCGGCGGTCGGCCGGCGGAACGCGGAGCCGGTGTGCCTCCCGGGGCCGGCATTTCCAAGAGGCGCGCACGGGGGCGCGGAGGCCCCGCGCCGCGCACCGCCCCGAGGGGGGCGCCCAAAGTCGGGCGCAACGACCCTTGCCCCTGCGGCAGCGGCAAGAAGTACAAGAAGTGCTGCGGCCGCTGACGGGGAAAAGCTTGCTTTCCAATCCGTCTTATGTTAGTCTATCACACGCCGGACTTCCGAAGCGAGGGGCGTCATGGATGAGAAACTGGCGGAGATAATCATTGCGGTCGTGGACCGGCTTGTCGACGGAAATGCGAGTTCCGAAACTGTGGCCAGCATAACGGAGTTTCTTATGGGTGAAGGGTACACTTTGGGGGAGATCAACAGCGCATTCATGTATCTGTACCAGAGCGTGGATGAGCGCTTTTTCGAGGAAGGCAGGATCATGCTCCGCATGTCCCGCAAGGGGACGATCAGGGTCCTCAACGACTTCGAGAAGAGCCTCATCAGCCCTGAAGCATACGGCTACATCCTTCAGCTCAGCCAGCTCGGTCTGCTTACCGACCTCCAGGTCGAAGAGGTAATAGAGAGGGCCATCTATTACTGCAATGACAAGGTGGAGGTCAATGACTTGAAACAGATCGTCCCATCTATTATCCTCGACGGCGTACTCGGATTCCGCCCCGGGCTCATTTCCTGGGGTAACGGCGGGATCGGTGGGTCGGCCGCCCACTGAGGGGCCCGGCCTGGAGTCCGGAGTACGTTGCCAACCTCTTGAAAAACCGAATGTGAGGGATTAGTGTGGCTGAGAACAAGCCTCGCGGGAGCGGGAAACCCCCGGACGGGCCGGCAGGGCCCAAGGCGGCTCCGAAGAAGGCCTCCGCGACGCGTGCGGCGCGCAAGACGGGGGGGCGCAAGAGGAGGGCTGCGGGCGGGGTCACCCGGCCCCGGAAGACCGCGGGACGGAAGTCGGGCGGTCGGAGCGGCGGATCGACGAAGGGCAGGTCGCTCGTCATAGTCGAGTCGCCCGCCAAGGCCCAGACCATAAACCGCTTCCTCGGGCCGGCCTTCGCCGTCAAGGCCTCCATGGGCCATGTACGGGACCTTCCCAAGACCAAGCTCGGGGTCGATCTCGAGAGCGATTTCCGGCCCCAGTACGTGCAGATCCGCGGCAAGGGCAAGGTGATAAAGGAACTGCGCAAGGCCGCCAGGGAAGCCGACCGGGTCTATCTCGCCGTGGACATGGACCGTGAAGGCGAAGCCATAGCCTGGCATCTCGCCGAGCTTCTCGGAAGAGAGGGGGGCGAACCCAAGCGGGTCGTGTTCAACGAGATCACCCGCGAGGCGATCAAGGAGGCCTTCGAGAATCCGACGACGATAGACATGCGCAAGGTGAACGCGCAGCAGGCGAGGCGGGTTCTCGACAGGCTGGTCGGATACATGGTCAGTCCCCTGCTCTGGAAGGTCGTGCGGAGGGGGGCGAGCGCGGGCCGTGTCCAGTCGGTCGCCCTCAGGCTCATCGTCGAGCGCGAAGAAGCCATCGAGAGATTCGTTCCGCGCGAGTACTGGACGATAGAAGGCGGCTTCGAGTCCCCGCGGGGAGACGAGTTCACGGCCAAGCTCGAAAAGGTCGGGAAGGTCAAGGCGGAGTTCGACTCGCTCGAGAAGGCCCGCGAGGTCGAGAAGATACTGCGGGCGCTCGACTACTCCGTGACCAAGGTGGAGACCAAGTCCAAGAGGCGGAACCCGAAGCCGCCCTTCATAACGAGCACGCTCCAGCAGGACGCGGCTCACAGGCTCGGCTTCAACCCCAGGCGCACCATGAGCGTGGCCCAGCAGCTTTACGAGGGCATAGACCTCGGGGGCGGGGAACGCGTGGGGCTGATAACCTACATGCGCACCGATTCGGTCCGCATCGCGGCCAGCGCGGCGGGCGAGGCGCGTGAATTCATACGCTCGGCCTACGGCGACCCCTATGTTCCCGAGGTGTCGAGGCGTTACAAGAAGGCGAAGAAATCCCAGGACGCCCACGAGGCCATACGCCCGACCGACCCGAGGCGCACGCCCGACGGGATGGCGGCGTCCCTGACCCCGGACCAGGCCGCCCTCTACCGGCTGATCTGGGAGCGTTTCACCGCCAGCCAGATGAGCCCGGCGGTGTTCGACGCCACCACGGTCGAGATACAGGCACGGAAGTATTTGTTCAAGGTCAGCGGTTCGGTTATGAAGTTCGACGGTTTCCTCAGGGTCTATCCCGACCGGGCGGCCGACGCCGAGAAAGCGGTGCTGCCGCATCTCGAAGAAGGGGACGCCCTCAAGGTCCTCAAGATCGGGAGCACGCGCCACGAAACCCAGCCGCCGCCGCGCTTCACGGATGCGACCCTGATAAGGGAACTCGAGGAGAAAGGCATTGGGCGGCCGAGCACATATGCGAGCATCATCGGCACGGTGATAGAGCGCGGCTATGTCGAGAGGGAACGCCGTGCCCTTGTGCCGACCGAGCTCGGGCGCGCGGTGATGAGCATACTGCTGAAAATCCTTCCCGACATATTCGAAACCGGGTTCACGGCCCGGATGGAAGCCGAGCTCGACAAGGTCGAGTCCGGGGAGGACGAGTGGGTGGAAGTCGTCAGGGACTTCTACAAGCCCTTCAGCGAGGACATGGAGAAGGCCGACGCCATGCGGGCCGAGCTCAAGGGAATCGTCACCGAAGAGGTGGACGTCAAGTGCGAGACCTGCGGGCGGCCGATGGTCAAGAAATGGGGCAGGCACGGGCAATTCCTCGCTTGCTCGGGATTCCCGGAGTGCAAGACCACCAGGCCTCTCGAAGAGGACGACATCAAGGTCGACGCGGTCTGCCCCGAGTGCGGGGGCGAGATGACCGTCCGCACCGGCCGGTACGGCAGGTTTCTGGCATGCAAGCGGTATCCGGAGTGCAAGGGCACCCGGGCTCTCACGCTCGGAATCAAGTGCCCCGTCGAGGGCTGCGGCGGCGAGCTCAAGGAGAAGAGAACGAAGAAGGGCCGGGTCTTCTACGGCTGCGACAGATACCCCGAGTGCAAGTTCGCCACCTGGGACAAGCCGGTCGCGAGGACCTGTCCCTCGTGTTCCTACGGGATCATGGTCAGGGCGGGCGGCAGGAATGCCGGGCGCCTCAGGTGCCCGAGGTGCAAGCACGAGGTGGATGAATGAGCCCGGAGGGGGGCAGGGTGGTGGTCATAGGCGGGGGGCTCGCCGGGTCGGAGGCCGCCTGGCAGGCGGCGGTGCTCGGCGCCGAGGTCACGCTGTACGAGATGAGGCCGCGCGTGATGACGGCTGCCCACAAGACGGGGAACCTCGCGGAGCTGGTCTGTTCCAATTCCCTCAAGTCCGAGCACCTGTCCAATGCCAGCGGCCTCTTGAAGCTCGAGCTCAAGATGATGGGCTCCCTGGTGATGGAAGCCGCGGCCGCCGCGCGCGTTCCGGCCGGGAGCGCCCTTTGCGTAGACCGCGCGCGCTTTTCGGAATACATAACGAGCGCGGTCGAGTCCCATCCACGGATCACCGTCGTGCGGGAGGAGGCTGTGTCCGCCGCGCCCGGCGCCGTGAGCGTTCTCGCGCCGGGGCCGCTGGCCTCGCCGGCGATGGCGGCGTATCTCGAAAGCATCGCCGGCGTGCGCAATCTCTTCTTCTACGACGCCGTCTCGCCCATTGTGGAAGCGGACTCGATCGACATGGGCAAGGCCTACCGCGCGTCGAGGTACGGCAAGGGCGGCTCGACCTATCTCAATCTTCCCTTGAGCCGCGGCGAGTACAGGGCGTTCGTAGAGGAACTGCGGAACGCCGAGGTCGTCGGGAAAAGGGAGTTCGAGGAGGACAGGTTCTTCTCGGCCTGCATGCCCATAGAGGAGCTGGTCAAGAGCGGGCCGGAGACCCTTGCCCACGGGTGCATGAAGCCCGTGGGGCTCGAGAACCCGCGCACGGGCCGGAGGCCGTATGCGGTCGTACAGCTCAGACCCGAGAACCTCGACGGCACTCTCTACGGCATGGTTGGTTTCCAGACCCGCCTCAAGTACGGCGAGCAGAAACGCATATTCCGCATGATACCCGGTCTCGCCGGCGCCCGTTTCGCCAGGCTCGGCGGCATCCACAGGAACACTTACATCTGCGGGCCGAGAGTGCTCTTGCCCACTCTGGAGCACCGGGCGATGCATGGTATACTCATGGCGGGGCAGATAACGGGAGCGGAAGGCTACACGGCCAGCATCGCCACGGGTCTGCTGGCCGGCGTCAACGCCGCCAGGAGGGCGGCGGGAATGCGCTGCGTGGCGCCGCCGGCGGAGACGATGCTCGGCGGACTGGCGAGGCACGTGTCGCAGGCGGATCCCCGGCGCTTCCAGCCGATGAACCCCAATTTCGGGCTGTTGCCGCCCTTGGGTGAGAGAGTGCGGGAGCGACTGCGCAGGAACCTCCTCTTGAGCGAGAGGTCGGTGCTCGCCATGAAGGAGTGGCTTGCCGGTGTCGACACGGCCGCGGCGAGCCGCGGGAGGATGGGCGTCGATGGAGTCCTATCTTAGACGATTCGTGCTGCACCTCAGCCTTGAGCGTAATCTATCTGACCATAC
>JALGWA010000165.1 GCA_025774425.1 bacterium | reverse complement strand
CGCACCGCCCTCCGCCGGCACCTCCGCGGGCACGTCGACATCGAAGGTGTCGGGTTCATCGGTCCAGAGCGGCATCTCGGGATCCCCGAGGAGATTGTACTCGTACTCACAGTAGCGATAGACGTTTTCCCACGCGGCGAAGGGCACGAAGTGCGCCTTGGCGAGGCTGTGGGCCGCGCCCAGGTGAACGTCCTCCTCGACGAAGATCCTGCGGACGAACTCGTGCTGAAGGCGGTCGGAATAGCCGAAGCCGGGATTGCCGGGCGAGCCCCAGCCGTAGCGGGAGTTGCCGACGAAGGCGACGCATCCGCCGCTGGGGTTGTTCATCAGGTGCTCGGCGATGCAGTCATAGTCGATGGCCGCGGGCCAGCAGCCTATGGAAGTGATGATCAGATTCCTGGGGTAGTTGCTCAGGGTGTCCGCGTCTTCGATGTAGATGGAACCGTCGCCGGCGCCCATGACATAGTAGTAGCAGTGGCCGTCGTGGATCATGTAGTTCTGGCCGTCATGCATGGCGGCGAGCACCGTCTCCCGCGATTCGTTGCCGAGGGTCTCGTAGAGCTTGAGTATGGGGTCGTACCTCGGCGGCACGCACTCCTCGTCGATCATGTCCAGGTCCACACCGGCATCCGTAAACGGGTTCGTCCAGAGCACCTCGCCGGCCATGAGCATCTCAAGCGCGTAGCCCGGGGGAGGGTTCTTCTCGTAGAGGAGCACCTTGTCGACGAACGTCTCGGCATCGGCCACGCTGTTCGCGGGCGCCCTGCCGACGAACACATCCGGGTACATGTCGACATTGTCTTCCACCTCGCCGTAGGGAAGCTCCCCGTTGTCATTCCAGTAGTTGTCGAGGTCCGAGAAGAACATGTCCGCCCTTATCCTGTTGCCGATGAACCCCATTTCCGCATCCATCGCGTAGGCCCAGCGGCTGGTGACGATGCCCGTGTCGCCTCCCATCAGGATATACGAGGTTCCCCAGTTGGCGCAGGCGTCGATGATGCACGCCTTGATCTTCTCGGCGGTGTTGGCGCCCGAGTAGTTGGCCTCTATGAACTCGAGCGTGACGCATGTCGCGGGAACACCCTTTTCCGTCTTCCAGTCGGCGAGGGGCTGGAAGGCGGAGACGAGCGAATCCACCGTGACGATGACGTATTCGAAGTCGCCGGGGGGAAGCTGGCTCGAGGGCGCGGGCGCGACGCGGGCTGCGAACGTGGAGACATCCCGCGGGTTGGACACCATTCCGCGCACAACGGCGGCGACGGCATCGGGCCGGTCGGCGGCGCGGCGAAGCGGCCGCTCCGGCCGGGAGTCGGCGAGCGTGATGGTCACGGTCATCTCCTCAACGAGCTTCAGCGAACCGGTGACCGGGTTGTAACGCAGCGGGGAGACGTAGAAGCTGACTATGCGGCTGTTCCCCATGAAGCCCTCCGTCACACCCTGGAGGAGATCGACCGGATAGTATGCGTTGCGGGCGTAAATCGAAGGGTCTTGGTCGACCCAGCGGGCGGGCGCCGCGCCCAGCACGGCAGGGGGTTGAGTCGGCGGTATGTTGAATCGCCCCACGAGCTCCCTTTCGCCGACGCTCTCGATGCGCACATCCGCGGCCCTTGTCTCATACGGCACGGCGATGTGCACGGGACACCGGGGCAACGCGGGCGCGCCTTGCTCCGGGATCAACGCCATCCCGTCGCCCCCTATGAGGTCATAACCGTCGAGTCTGTCGAATGAGAACATACTGCTGTCGAAAGTGAGGCGGACGGTCATCTCGTCATGCGCGGTGCGCTCGACGACGGCCGCTCCGGCGGAAACGGCGCCCGCGAGAGCGCCGATAAGCGCGAGAATCAGCGCCCTGGTCATATCTTGCTCCTTTCCTGGCTTAACCTCGAGTTGTCGTACGTACGGCCGGACACGCCGGTACGCGTCTATTGTACCAGATTCCCGCCCCCGCCGCCACTGTTGACTAAGCGGCCGTGTGCCCCTAGAATGGTGTCCATGCGAATCTCGAGAGTTGTCCTCATCGTCGTGCTCCCCTCGCCGTGGCCGCGGCGGCGGCCTGGTTCGTCCGAAGCCGGTCACGAGCGCCGCAGTACGTGGTGCTCATCATCATGGACGCGGTGAGACCCGACCACCTCGGCTGCTACGGCTACGAAAGGGATACGAGCCCCCGCGTCGACGCCTTGGCCCGCGGCGGGGCGCTGTTCGCCGACGCCGTCGCGCAGGCGCCCTGGACGCTGCCGTCGGTCGCCACCATCATGTCATCGACCTTCCCGTCGCAGCACGGGGCGAGGAGGGTCGAAGGCAAGAACGTACCCTTGAAGGCCGGCGAGCAGACTTTCGTGGAGATACTCGCGGCCGACGGCTACAGGACATGCGCCATGAGCACGGCCCGGCTGTACACGCCCTCTCTGGGGCTCAAGCAGGGCTTCGAGGAGTCATATGTGATCGGGGACGGAAAGGACGTCCTCGAGAAGGTCGCGGCCGCGGAGCTCGGGCGGGCCGCGATAACCTGGCTGCGCCGGCACAGGGACGAGAAGTGTTTCATCACCGTGCACCATTACGACACGCACTATCCCTACAAGGCGAGCCGCGCGTGCGCCAATCGCTTCGATCCCGATTACAACGGTGAGTACCGGCTGAGATTCGGCGACTCCTCATTGAGAATACTCAAGAAGGCCCGTGCCGGGAAACTTGCGGAAATAGGGCTAACCGAGGGCGACATAACACATATCAAGGCGCTCTACGACTGTGAAATAGTGCGTACGGACGCCTCGATCGGCGCCCTTGTGGATTCGCTCGAGGCCTGGGGACGTCTCGACCGGGCGATGATCATCGTCACCGCCGACCACGGGGAGGAGTTCCTCGAACACGGAAGCATCGAGCACGGCCAGACGGTCTACGACGAGAGTCTCAAGGTTCCATTGGTGATATTCGCTCCCTCATGCGTCGACGCGGGCACGAGGGTGACCGAGCAGGTGGGACTCATCGACATCGGCCCGACCATACTCCAGGCGGTGGGCATCGACATACCGGTGCATTTCGAGGGACGGAGTCTCATGCCGCTGATGTCGGCCCGTTTCGAAACGCCGGCGGCGGACATGAGGCCGTGCGGCCTGCCGTACTCCTGCTACGTGGCCGAGTCCATAGCGCACAGGCCCGAGAGGAAGGCCCTCCGCCGACCGCCCTTGAAGCTGATCTTCGACCCCTTCTTCGGGACGTCGCAGCTCTTCGATATCGACGCCGACCCCGGAGAGACGGTGGACCTCGCACCCGCCGAAGCCGACATGGTGGAACAGATGAAGGACGTTCTCCTCTCTGCGATGGAGTCCTATTACCCCGGCGGCTGGGGGATAGCCTGGAGGGGCAAGGCCTCGCCGGGGCGGATCACCGGAAGCGTCAGCATACCGAAGCACCTGATCGAAACACTGGGCCACGACGTCTCACCCGAGATGAACCCGGGCGTCGACGTGCTCGCCGTCTCGCATGACGGCAAACAGGTCACCTTCGGAAGCGACGTCGGTTCGTCCTGGGAAGGCATAGAGATGCGCATGGCCGGTCCCGCGGAGGCCGGATTCGAGATCCGGGTCGGTGCTTCGAGCGAAATGAAGGTGCAGGTGGGCAACCGGATGCGCCTCGTCTCCTTCCCCGTGACGCTGGACCCGGACGAAGCCCGTGTTACGCGGAGGAACCTGGACCGCGTGCTTTCGGAGACCCGGGCGGACCTCGCCATCTTCTGGGTCGACCCCGGCAGCGCGCCCTCGGCTCTCGACGAGAAGCAGGAGGAGCTTCGCCGGAAGCTCAAGGCCATCGGTTATATCGACTAGCCGTCGGTTCCGACGGGGTCCGCCCCCGCCGACCCGCGGCCCATCCGACTGTGCATTTTGAGCTCTGACCCCTCGGTTGCACTGTGCATTTTGAGCTCTGACCCCATGGGGGTGACCCCATGGGAGAGGATCCAGTCGGTGATGATGTCCAGGGCCGCCGGCGAGAAGGTCTCCTCGATCTTGCCGTACTCGTCGGGAAGTCCCGTCTCGGCGGTCTGGAAGATGTGATTGAGGCCCGGCACGACTTCGACCCTGTAGTCGCGGTTGCCCCCCGCCTCGAGCGCCCGTTCGACGGCCTCCGCGTTGCCCTCCGCGGGAACCTGGATGTCCTTCTCCCCGTAAAGCGCCAGCACCGGGCACTTCACGCCGCGCAGCGTGCGAGCCGGGTCGTAGGCGAGCGCGAAGCGGAACCAGGGGGAGACGAATCTCCGGACCGCCCCCTCCACGCTCGACGGAGGGGCATTCGGATCGGCCTCGAGCATGATGTCGCGCAACTTGCGGGCAGCCGCTTCGTCGTCTTCCTCCGACAGCAGCACCTCGTACATGCGCTCCTGCATGGCCCGCTTGGTCGCGATCACGTCCTCGCTCATGCCGAAAGCCCTGCCCACCGACTCCTCGTACTGGTAGTTGTACTCCACACCGGGCAGCCCCGGCGCCGCGATCATCACGATGAAGGCTATGTCGGGGTCCTTCTCCGCGACCATCGGGGCTATGAGGCCGCCCTCGCTGTGCCCCACGAGGCCGATCCCGGCGGCGTCGATCTCCGGCCGCGTCCTCAGGTAGGCGACGGCTGCCGCCGCATCCCCGGCGTAGTCCATCGTGGTCGCAGTCGAGCGGTCACCCGTCGATTCCCCTGTTCCCCTGTCGTCGTAGCGCAGGACGGCGAGTCCATG
>JALGWA010000164.1 GCA_025774425.1 bacterium | reverse complement strand
ATACGGCGCGGCGGTCCCCCAGGGGCAGTCCACGACAAAGCCGATGGACATATCCGCCGTTATTGTGACCGCCTCCGGCAGGTAAACCCGCACCCTGTAGGACGTGAACACGCCCGGAGAATCGTAGATGAGCTCCTTCTCTATGCCGGCCCAGTCGAAGTAGAAGCTCATGGAGGCGACCTGTTGGGGCGGGCACTCGGCGTCGTAGAAACGGACCTCGACGCCCGCGGGATCGATCCAGCTTCCGCCCCACTCGGACACGTAGAAGACGACATCGTCGATTTCCACCCCCACGAATTCATCGGGGATGTCATCGGCTGCCTCCGCATCGAAGGCACTGCTGGCGTTTATCGTCTGCAAGTACTCGTTCGGCGGCTGGCAGTAGAACTCTGCCGCCAGCGGCGGCACCGTAACCGCTTCAGGCGCCACCGCGCGGGTGGACTCAGCGGCATATGCGCATACAGCCAAGCCCAGTATCGCCAACAACACTAGCAAAGTTTTCATGGTTCCCCTCCTTGTCAAGGCCGCTCGAAACCTCCGTGCCCCGTCCGGAATACCACGTGTAACGACGGGTGCATCGCCAATCCGCCCAAGGGCACCCACCTCCTTTCACGACGAAGGCAACCTCCCCGGTGCGGGACACCGGGATGAGACCTGCGAGCAGACAGAGGCGCCAGGCCCGGGGCCAAGCTCCCAGATTCTTCATTCCTGTCTCGCCGCGGCTCACAGCTCGGTGTGTATTTTACCACGCCCGGCCAAGCATGTCAAGGCCGGAAGAGGAGATACTGCGCATGATCCCTGGATTAACGGTAATCGGTTCACTTAGGCCGGGGGGAAGATCCGCTAGTAGGACTCGCCGGCGGGATGGTTCAGGAAGAACCGGGCGAGCGGGCTCAGCGGCTCCTCTGCCTGCTTGGTCCAGACGCGCGTGTTGAGATTGAGGTCCTCGACGATGCCTATGAAGAGCTCCAGGTCTTCGAGAAACCGTTCGACACCCTCGAAACCGAGGATGCTCCGGAACACCTCAGGCTCGAACAGCCGCCGCCTGTAAGGAATGGCGACGTAGACATGCGAGTCGACGAAGGACAGGTACATGCGCCTGCCCGTCTTCCTGCGGAACTCCATGATCCTCTCCATGAGGCTCGTCGAGAGGACATAGCGGGCCTCGATCTGATCGTCGCCGTAAACCACGAAGTACCTCTCGAACTCCGGGGATTCCATTCTTATGAGCTCCCCCCTGGCGACATTGAGCGACTGGAGGAAAGAGCCCAGGCCGCCGAGCACGTGTTCGGCCGTGTCGGGAAGCACCAAGGTCTTGCCTCGGAATGTCTTGTTGAAGTCGGCGACGAAGAAGAGCCCCCTGAATATGGTGCTCCATCGCCTGCGCCTGCCCCCGCCCGAAGAGGCCGACTCGTGCTTCGCCTCGACATGCACCTCGGAGAACTGCATGTTCGTCCCGCCTATCCTGCCCTCGACCAGGTCGTCTCCCCTCACCCGGTCCGGGTGCCTCGAGAAGATCCTGCTGGCGACGACCCGCCACTTTGGTACGTGGCCCGACGGGGTGTACCTCAGGCCCGGATCGATGAAGCCCACCACCTTCTTGATGATGCCGACCTTGAAATCATGCACATAGCCGCTGATCATCAACCTGTAGAAGAACGCGACGATGGGGACGAGCAGGACGCCGACCGTAAACGGAAGAGAACCAGACAGCCCCAAGCCGCGGTCTATGCCAAGACTGGTCAGGAAGACGGCGGCCGCCGTGATGAAGAGAAGATGGAGTCTCCGGGCCACCCGCTTTCTCGCGGCCTCGAGCTTCTTGAGGTCCCCGAGGAGGGTCGTCACATAGAAATGGGCGAAATCAGACCGCCGCGGCATAGTCATCCGAGGACCTCCCCCTGGAGGATGCGCGTCTCCGTCGTCACCGTGGGCGCCGGCCCGGCTCATACATCGGCGTCCGGCCCGGGCTATCTCTGGAACAGGCTCTGAACGTCCACGGTCCGCCTCTCGCTCGAGCCGACGGTGAAGACCCGTTTGGTCTTGTAGTTCATGAGCTGCGCCATCACTTTGGTCGGGAACATCTCAACCGCGTTGTTGTAATCGGTGACGGCGGCGTTGTAGGCGCGGCGGGCGGCCGAAATCTGCTCTTCCACTTCGGTGAGGGTGCGCTGGAGCTGCATGAACTGCTCGTTGGCCTTGAGGTTAAGATAGTTCTCGACCGCAACCATTATGTCCCCGATGGCCTAGCTTATCTTCTGGTCGAGGTGCAGCTTCTCGTCATCGGTGAGATCCCCGCCCAGCGCTTCGGCCCTCAATCTCGTGACTTCCGTCAGAATCTCCCTCTCGTGCTTCATGTAGGACTGGACCGCGCCGACCAGGTTTGGTATGAGATCGTATCTCTTCTTGAGAAGCGTATCCACGGCGCCGAAGACGTTTCTGACCTGATTCTTCTTGCCCACGAGCGCGTTGTACATGCCGACCGCGGACAGGGCAAGTATGCCCGTGACGATGAACAAGGCGACCATGATGCCCTCCTCCCTCGAAGTCACGCCTTTCCTCTTTAGCTCGTCAGAAGGAAGCCGTGGCTTTAGGATGGGCTGTGAACCGGCTGCGTCGGGAAGGCGGGAGCGCGGGCCGGCGGACAGGGGCGCCCGGAGCCCGGCCTGCGGACTTCCCGACGGATACGGAGTATTGGACTACCGCAACATGAGCGGTTAGATTGAACCGGAAAACCGACCCGAGCAGGAGGGTGTGAATGAGAAAGCCATGCGGAGCGGTGCTTCCCATGCTTGCGAGCCTGGCCGCGCTGGCGTTTGCGACGCCCGGCGGCGCCGAACCGGCTCTCACGGATCCCTACGTCATTCTCTCGCGGCACTACGAGGCCATCGGGGGAATCGAGCGCCTCAAGGCCGAGCGGACGCGCTACTTCGAAGCGACCGTGGACCTCTTCGGACTGACAGGAACCATCAAGGAATGGCAGGAGACGCCCATACGGCGGCGGCAGGAGGTCGACCTCGGCGTGATAAGGCAGATCACGGGCGACAACGGTGAATACGTATGGGTGCTCGATTCGAACGGCAAACTGCAGATCAAGAAGGACGAGCACACGATAAGCAAGAGGGAGGTCGATAGGCGCATCGCGCTCTTCGAGCATCTCGACCGGGGCTCCGAGAACTTCGATCTCGCGCTCGAGGGCATCGAGGACATCGACGGGACGGCATGCTATGCGGTCCGGTTGACCAATGCCTTCAACGACGACTCCAGGACGTTCTACATCGGGACCGAGGACTTCTACATGCATAAGGCGGTGACAAGGGAACCGGACCACGAGGCCCACACGCTCTTCTCCGACTTCCGCGACGTCGGCGGGCTCATCGTCGCATTCAGGCAGGACGTCGAGATCCTGCCCATCGGCCAGGAGCAGACGGTAACGATAGTCAAGTACGAGACCAACCCCGAGATCGACGAAGGGCTGTTCGAACCGCCCGGCAAGGGCCCCAGGGACTACCGCTTCACCGACGGAACCGGCGCCGAAGACGTCGCGTTCACCTACATCGCGGACCACCTGTTCATCGACGTGACCATAGAGTGCGACCGGCGGACATGGATCATCGACACGGGCGCCAGCGTGACCGTGGTCGATACGGAATACGCCGGGGAGCTCGGCCTCCATACCGAGGGCAAGATGAAGGGCTACGGGGCCGGCACGACGGTCGAGGCGGCTTTCGCCGAGCTTCCCCCCTTCAGCGTCGACGGCGTGGAGTTCGACGCGCAGAAAGTCGCGGTCCTGCCCATAAGGGATCTCCTCAGGAGGGCGGGTATCGACGTCGTCGGCATACTCGGCTATGACTTCCTGTCACGCTTCGTCGTCAAGATAGATTACGCGAACGAGCTCCTGTCCTTCTACGATCCATCGACATTCGAATACACGGGAAGCGGCGTAATCATAGACGAACCCATGAAAGACCGCTTCTTCGTCGTACCGATGACGGTCGACGGCATGTACACGGGCGACTGGACGCTCGATATCGGCGCAGGGGGGACGAGTTTCTACTTCCCCTTCGCCAAGGAGCACGGCATGCTCGACCGCAAGGGAATCGACGGCCTCGTCGGCGGAGCGGGGGGCTACCACCCGACGAGGACCATGAAGTTCCGGACCCTCGAGATCGCCGGCTTCACGCTCGAAGACCCGGTGATCTCGGCTCCGCTCCAGGCCGGAGGCGCTTTCGGCAACACGGAAGGCGTCGGCAATCTCGGGAACGATGTGCTGCGACACTTCGTCGTCTACCTCGATTACGAGCGCCAGCGTGTCATACTGGAGAAGGGCGCCGATTTCGACAAGGATTTCCCGCGGGACAAGAGCGGCCTGGCCCTGGCCCTGAACGACGACGATGAGATCGAGGCGTTCTACGTCTCACCCGGGACACCGGCGGAGCGGGCCGGGCTCGCGCCCGGAGATGTCTTGAAGTCGGTGAACGGCATCCCCATCGACCTCATGGACGGAGTGATAGCGGTCCGCGAACTCCTCAAGGCCCCGGCCGGCACCGAATACCGCTTCGAGGTCGAACGGGACGGCGGGACCAGGAGCATCAATCTCAAACTCCGCGATCTGTTCCAATGAGTGCACATGGATCTGATCCGACCTAGCCGGGGCTTGATGCCCACCGGACTGTGCATTTCGAGCTCTGACCCCTTCAGAGGTGGGTGTCGAACCAGCGGAGTAT
>JALGWA010000163.1 GCA_025774425.1 bacterium | reverse complement strand
GCCGGGGTCGACCAGGGCGAGAAAGTAGGTCTGCGACTTCCGCCGGCTCGCCGACTCCCTTATCACGACCGCGCCGCCGAGCCGGCCCAGTCCCGCGTAGTGCCCGGTCGCGACGAGGTCGCAGCCGTATGCCATGGCCGCCCTAAAGAGCCGGCCGAACTTGATTTCCCTGTTGCACACCGCGCAGGGATTCGGCGTCATCCCGCTCATGTAGGCCCTCCGGAAGGGTTCGACCACGACCTTCTCGAACTCGGCCCTCAGGTCGACGACCACGTGCAGAATGCCGAGCGCGTGGCAGACGCGCCGCGCGAGAGCCAGGTCCTGCTCGTCGCAGCACCGGGACCCGCGGTCCCACATCCTCGCCGTGATTCCGACGACTTCGCAGCCGTCCCGGGCGAGCAGCAGCGCCGCAGCGGAAGAGTCCACGCCGCCGCTCATCAACACGGCCACCCTCGGCATCACCTTGACCTCCGCGTTCGGCCGGAAGACGGCCGAGGCGGGAACGGCCGGGCCGTCACTTCCCGATCGCCATCATGCGCTCGAGTGACACCCTGGCCCTCTCCATCGTCTCCGCGTCTACGGTGACCTCGTAGACTTCATCGCGGAGCGAGCGATAAACGTCCTCCAGCCTGATCTTCTTCATGTTGTAGCAGAAACGCGCGCTGCCCGGCGAGAGGAACACCTTGTCGGGCATCTCCCGGCCCATGCGTTCGAGAAGACCCTCCTCGGTGGCGACGAGGAACACCCGGGCCGACGACTCGCGCGCATACCTGAGCATGCCGCTGGTCGAGAGAACTTCGTCGGCGAGGTCTACGACCTCCGGTCGGCACTCGGGATGCACCAGCACGACGGCGTCCGGATGCGCCATCTTGGCCTCGATCACGTCGGCGGCCTTGAAGCGGTCATGGACGTAGCAGTAGCCGTCGTAGGGGATTATCTCCACGTCGACCGACCGGTCGACGAACGACGCCAGGTTGCGGTCGGGCGTGAAGATCACCGGTCCCCCCTCGATGCTCTCGACGACGCCCACGGCATTGGCCGAAGTACAGCAGATGTCGCTCTCGGCCTTGACGTCGGCGTTCGTGTTCACGTATGAGCAGACGACGGCCCCGGGATGACTGCGCTTCAGCGCCGACAAGTCGTCCGCCGTGATCATATCCGCCATGGGGCAGGTCGCATCGGGCCTGGGGATCAACACCTTCGAGTCGGGATTGAGGATCTTGGCCGTCTCGGCCATGAACCTCACGCCGCAGAAAACTATCATGCCGGCGCCCGCCGCGGTCGCCTTGCGTGCGAGCTCGAGCGAGTCACCGACGAAGTCCCCCACTTCCTGGACGTCCAGGGTCTGGTAGTTGTGAACCAGGATCAGGGCGCTTCTTTCCTTCTTGAGGCCCGCAATCTTCTCCGCAAGTTCACTCATCGCCATGCGCGCCCCCTTCCACGGCCGTGTCCCCGGTGAACGCCGACATCGCCCTCAGCTTCTCGACGATCGGGGGAAGAACCTCGATCACCTTGTCGATGTCGTCCTCGGTGGTGCCCCTGCCGAGACTGAAGCGGAGGCTGCCGTGGGCTGTCGGGGCCGGCAGGCCCATCGCGAGGAGCACATGCGACGGGTCGAGCGAACCCGACGTGCAGGCCGAACCCGAAGACGCCGCTATGCCGTGATAGTCGAGGTTGAGCAGCATGGCCTCGCCCTCGACGTACTTGACGATGACACTCGCGGTGTTGTACATCCTCTTCTCGCGGTGGCCGTTGAACTCGAGGTCGGTGATCCTCTCCGCAAGCCCGCGTTCGAGCCTGTCTCTCAGCCTCCCCACACGGACCCTCTCCTCGTCCATCTCGGCGGCGGCGATTTCCGCCGCCTTGCCGAGCCCGACTATGCCGGCGACGTTCTCCGTGCCGCCCCTGACGCCGCGCTCCTGATGCCCGCCGTGGACACAGGGGTCGAACCTCGTCCCTTTCCTCACGTAGAGGGCCCCCACGCCCTTGGGGCCGTAGAACTTGTGTGCCGAGAGCGACAGCAGGTCTATGCCCATCGCGTCGACGTCGATCCCGAGCTTGCCCGCCGTCTGGACGGCGTCCGTATGGAACGGCACACCCTTCTCGCGGGCGATGGCCGCGATCTCCTCTATGGGCTGTATGGTGCCGACCTCGTTGTTGGCGTGCATTATGGAGATGAGAATGGTGTCGTCGCGCACGGCGTCTCTCACCTCGCGGGGGTCGACCAGTCCATCCGAGTCCACGCCGACATAGGTCGCCGTGAAGCCGCGCTTCTCCAGCCACTTGACGGCCTCGAGCACGGCCGGATGCTCGATGGCCGATGTGATGACGTGCCCCGACCCGCGGTTGAGGGCGATCCCCTTGATGGCCGTGTTGTCGGACTCGGTGCCCCCGCTGGTGAAGTAGACTTCCCTCGAGGTCGCGCCTAGAAGGGCGGCCACGAGATCGCGGGCATCCTCGACGGCCTTCCTGACATCCTGGCCGGCCCTGTAGATCGACGAGGGGTTGCCGTACTTCTCGGTCAGATACGGCTTCATGGCCTCGAATACCCTCGGATCGACGGGCGTCGTGGCATTGTGGTCGAGATAGATCATGACCCTACCTCCTCTGCGGAATCTTCATGTTCTCGAGAAGGTCACCTATCGTGGTCGATCGGAGCTCCCTGAGGAGCACCCTGCTCATGCGGTGCCAGAAATCCCTCGCCGCGCAGGAGTCTTCCCGCTCGCACCGGAGGTCGGGACCGACACAGGGGGCGAGGTGCACGTCTTCATCGAGGGCCGTGTAGATGTCCAGCACGGTGATCTCATGAGGGTCCCTCGCCAGGGTGTACCCGCCGCCCACGCCGCGGTAGCCGCGCACTATGCCGGCCTTGCCGAGGTGACTCATCAGCTGCTTGGCGTACTTGGTCGAGATCTCCTGGGCGCGCGCGAAATCCCTGATGGGCACGGGAACGTCACTGTTCCTCTCGGCGATCTCCACGACCGCCCGCAAGGCGTATCTGACTCTCGTAGGAACTTTCATGGCCACACTCCTGGAATGGCTTGCCCGATCGCATCGGGCGTCACCGCCTTTCTTCCTGCGGCCGCACACTCGACTCGGGCCGCGCCCAAATAATAATGTCTTTCGCCGGAAAAGGGAACACCTAAGTTACCATTGGGGTCAGAGCTCAAAATGCACAGTCGGATGGAACGAGGCTCCGCCATGAACGGCTTTCCCTGCGGCCGCGATACGCCTACCCGACCCTCAGCACCTTGGCTCCCCTGATCCTGCGTTGCTTGAGCTCCACGAGGGCCGCGTTGGCATCTTCGAGCGGGAACTCCTCGACTTCCGGCCTTATCGGAATCTCCGCGGCGAGCGAGAGGAACTCACCGACGTCGCGGCGGGCTACGTTGGCCACGCTCTTTATCTCTTTCTCCATCCACAGGTGCATCGGGTAGTCGAGGTCGAGGAGGTAATCCTTGTCCCCATCCTCTTTCCTGATGGCGTTGATGACGAGCCGTCCACCCGCTTCGAGGTTCTTCATCGCCTCGACCACCGGCTTCCAGGCCGGCGTGGTATCGATGATGGCGTCGAGTTTCCTGGGCGCCGCATCTTCCGTATTCCCTGCCCACACGGCGCCGAGCTCCCTCGCGAACTCCCGTTCCCTTTCGCTGCGCGCGAAAACGAACACGTCGGAGCGGGGAAACCTGCGGCGGGCCATCTTGAGAACCAGATGCGCCGACGCCCCGAACCCGGTCAGCCCCAGGCTCTGCCCGTCTTCGATCCCAGTGAGCCTGAGCGACCGGTAGCCGATCGCGCCCGCGCAGAGGAGCGGGGCGGCCTCGGCATCGGAAAGCGTGCCCGGTATGCCGTAGGCGAAACCCTCCGGGACGGTCATGTACTCGGCGTAACCGCCATGGGCGTCCCGGCCGGTCGCACGGAAATCGGGGCAGAGATTCTCGTTTCCCGATCGGCAGAACCTGCACCGCCCGCAGGCCGAGTATATCCACGCCACGCCGACCCTTTCGCCCTTCTCGAATGCGACCGCGCCGGGGCCGCGTCCCGCGACCGTGCCGACGACCTGGTGGCCGAGGATGATCGGCAGCGCCGGTGGAGGCGTCCGCCCCTCTATTTCATCGAGCTCGGTGTGGCACACACCGCAGGCGCGCACCCCCACGAGGATCTCACCCTCACCCGGCTCGGGCACGGGCAGGTCGACCAGCTTCAGGGGAGCATGGTTCCGCGTGACATCCGTCAACTCTTCCAGCACCATCGCCTTCATCGATCTCGCCCTCCCGAGCCATGGAGTCGGGTCTCAAGACGCACGGCCGTCCCGGCCCCGGGCGGCTCCCTGCATGACGGACCCGTCAATCCAGGACGACGACCTTTCCCGAAGACTCGCCGCCGTCCCACCTCACGCGATAGACATACAGGCCTGGAGCGACGTGCACACCCCGGCGGTCGGTGCCGTCCCAGATGATCGAGGTCGGACCCCCCGAGGGGCCATCGGTGCATGTCGCCCAGATCTCCCTCCCCAAGAGGTCATAGACATCGACCATGACGCCGCCCTGCGGCGGCCGGTCGAAACCTATACAAGTGGAGGTCCGAAGCGGATTCGGATGCGCCCGGTTCAGCTCGACGGCCGGTGCGGAGCCGGTCGGCGCTCCCACCCCTGCATAAGTGGAGTCGAATGCCCCTATGGAGGTCAGCACTTCCCCCGAAAAATCGAAAAGCGTAACATTCTCC
>JALGWA010000162.1:3935-8681 GCA_025774425.1 bacterium | reverse complement strand
CTGTGGACCGCGGGGCCGCTGCCGGTGCTCGTGCTGGTGTATACGCGGAGCTCGTCGATTCTCGACAGGCGGTTCGAGCTCCTGCAGAAGAAGATATCGGCCGTGAACGACGCCATGGAGGCCTGTTTCTCCGGGATGCGCGTCGTCAAGGCATACGTCCGCGAGGAAGACCAGAAACGGCTCTTCGCGGACGCGGCCGAGCGGCGCCGGGAGGCCGAGGTCGCAGCAGTCAAGGCGCACACGATCATCGACTCGCTGTGGATGTACATCTGGCAGCTGGGCATAGTAATAGTGCTGCTGGCGGGCGGCTACTATGTCATCAGGGGCTCGCTCTCGATAGGCGAGTTCATCGCGTTCGATTCCTACGTGATGTTTCTCATCTATCCCATGTTCGACGTGGGGAACTTCCTCGTGAGAGGCCGCCGGGCCATCGTCTCGGTGCGCCGCCTCGCGGAGCTCGAGGAACATCCCCCCATGATAGACCCGGCCGGGGCGGGCGGGGGAAGAACCGGCCCGGTGCGCGGCCTGGTCGAGTTCGACGGAGTGACCTTCCGCCTCCCGGGAGTGGAGCGCGACATCCTCAAGGACGTATCCTTCGCGGTCGAGCCCGGCCGGCGCGTCTCGCTGGTGGGGCGCGTGGGGTCGGGGAAGAGCTGGGCCGTCCGACTGGTGCCGCGCCTGGTGGACCCCGTGGAGGGCCGTGTCAAGGTCGACGGCGTGGATCTCAGGGAGTACGACATCGACTCCCTGAGAAGTGCCATCGGGTATGTCCCGCAGGAGCCCGTGCTCTTCTCGGACACGCTGGAGAACAACATCCGCTTCGGACGAGAGGACGTGGACGAGGAGACCATCGACTGGGTGCTGGACGTATCTCAACTCAGGGACGAGGTCGAGGCCTTCCCCGACGGGCTCAAGACCGAGATCGGCGTACGCGGCATGGCGCTGTCGGGGGGGCAGAAGCAGAGGCTTGCGCTGGCGAGGGCGCTGGCCGGCAAGCCGAGGATCCTTATCCTCGACGATTGCACATCGGCCCTGGACGCCAGGACGGAGGCCGCTCTCTGGGACAGGCTGCGCGAGGTGATGCCGGATCTCACGTGCTTCATAATCACGCATCGCCCGGCGACGTTGGAGCTCGCCGACGACATCATCGTGCTCGACGGGGGCAAGGTCGTGGAGCGGGGCACGCATGGCGACCTTATGCGCCGCGGCGGGGTGTATGCGAAGATCTACCGGCGGATCGCCCTCGAGGAGGCCGTGGGCGAACATAACTGACGGGGTCACCCATTAAGAGGCACGTGTCAATAGGATAGAGACCTCCCTTGGGCGGGGTGGTCCCGCCTTTTTGTTCCGAGCCGTCGGCGCCCCCCACTCGCGGGAACTTCAACGTTTCGGTGTCAGCGCTTCGCTGCACCAGTCACCCATCTGGTTCTGGACCTGGCAGTGCTTCCCCCGCTGCCGGTCCGTCCTGCTTCGAGCAGGCCAGAAGATCCTCGGTACCAGGCCGCGTCCAATTGTCTGTTACAGATCTCTTGGCTCATGACCAACCCCGTCTGGCTCGCGGCGTGGACAGCGAAGGCACCCACGGCTCTATCTGTCCTGCGGGGCGGATTACCAATCAGAGCTAGTGGTTTACTGCCATCCCCATCACAGGTTCACCGCCCCGGCACTAACCCTATCCGAACACCTTCTCGGGCTTGAACACCACATGGTCCCTCATGATGTAGTAGGCCGCCTTGGCAAGTTTGCCGGCAAGGGCATTGTGGGCCACCGCCGGATGGCTCCTCTGCCGCTTCCGCTCGAAGTACAACCTGGCGCGACGGCTATAGCGCCGAGCGAGAACGGCAGCCTCACTGTAGGCCCAGGCAAGGTACCTGTTTCCGTTCCTGCGGTTGCCGTGTCCCTTGACCCTCGCGTTACTCAGCCGCACCGACGGCACCTTCCTGCAGTAGGACGCATAGTTGCCTGCTCCGGCGAACCGGCTCACAGGTCCGGTCTCGAGCATGATCGTCATGGCCAGGATATCGCCCACCCCGGGTATCGTCAAAAGCCCGCGGTACTCAGCCGTCAACTTCAGCCGGCCCAGCACGTGCCGCTCGATCCACAGTATCTTCACCGTCAGAAAGTCCACCGCTTCCTTGCTCACTCTGCCGGCAAGCAGAAGGTCCTCGTTGCGCTCCAGAAGCCGACTCACACGATCCTCACCGAGCACCTTCATGTCCGAGCCGCTCAACCTCACCCCGCAGTTCCTCGCCACTATGCCGTGCAGGCTCAGAAGAAGCGACGTCCTCAGTCTCACCAGATGGCTCCGCTTCCTCAACAGATCACGCACCGGCCTGTCTTGCTTCGGATAGATGTAACCCTCAGGCAGTATGCCCAGACGCAGAAGCTCGGCCAGCCAGAATGCGTCATCCCGGTCGTCAGTGTGCTTGCGGCCCTCGTAAACCCTCATCGCAGACGGATTCGCCAGATGTACCCTGTAGCCCCTCGACATCAGCGCATCCACCAGCCAATACCAGTTGTACGTCGACTCAACCGCCAAGCCCACGATCTGGTCCCTCATCGGCTCAAGCACCCGAAGTATCAAACGAGCGTCGTTCGCCAACCCCTCCACATGAACCCTCCGACCGTCCGCATCCACAATACCGATACGAGTATTGCTTGAATGTACGTCCAGCCCAACGTATAATCCCATAGGGCACCTCCTTTCTTACATGGAGCATAGCCAACATCGAGTCTAAAACCTCGTGGAATGCTCCAGAGGTGCCTCTTAATGATTATCAGAGCTCAAAATGCACAGTCGATCGGCCCCTGCTGGGTGGGATCAGACCCCCAGGGGGTCAGGCCCCTGTGTGCTCCTACTTGCGGGGCCAGTGCTTGAGGTGGAGATTGCCGCCTTCGAACAAGCCGTAGCTGAAGTGGCGGATCCAGTCGCCGACCACCAGGCAGGTGGCGCCGCCCGCCTCGAAGGTGTACGGCTTGTGCATATGGCCCAGGACGACGTAGTCGAAGCCTTCCCGGGCCTTCCTCTCGGTGAAGGAGTGCAGCAGGTCGGTGTTGTCCTTGTCCAGGCTCGAGCTCCGCTTCCTGCTCGACCGGGAGAAGTGCGTGGCGAGAAACAGCCCGACGTCGGGATGCAGCATCTTGAAGGCGGTGGTGACGATGGGGCTGTGTAGGCAAACCTTTAGCGTCCTGTAACCCGTATCTCCGGTGGTGGCGACGCCGTCCCCGTGGGAGATGTAGAAACGCTTGCCGTCGATGGTCGTCTCCAGGTATTCCGCATGGGTTTCCAGCCCGACCTCGCCAGACAGGAAATCGCCCATCCAGAAATCGTGGTTGCCTGCGACATAGGCCACGCGACACCCCGCGTCGACCATCGAACTCAGGCGGGCGAGCACCTTGAACGGCTTCCTGGGAACCACCATGCCGTACTCGATCCAGAAGTCGATGAGGTCGCCCACTATGTACAGGTCGCTCTTCCTGGCCAGTATCTCGTCCAGCAGGTCGTAGAGCATGGGCAGGGAGGTCGTCTCGACGTCCGGGTACCCTCCGAGGTGGGCGTCAGACAGGAAATATGCGGCTTTGGAGACCGTGTTTTCGGGCATGCAACCTCCGGCGCCCGGGCGCGTCTAATAATCGGGGAGAATATACCAGACCTATAGACGCAGGGCAAGAAAAGTGTTGACACAATCTGGAAACTCGGGTACAATGCGTGTTGCTTTGAGGGCGGGGTACGCCAGCCCCGCCCGCTTTCTGCCGGGGGCCGTCCGGGTCCGCGGCGGAACTTTTCGCCGGGTTTCCGGTCTTATCCATCGGAAGTAGGGAAGACGACGCAACTACGGAAAGGGGGGGACAGCATGAGACTACGTGCGATTCCGATTGCCGGTGTCTTTTTCTGTCTCATGCTCGCGCTCGGATGCGAGTTGTCGGACACGCATGCGGAGAGCGCATCCCCGGCGCCACGGTCCAGCGCGCACGCCCTCGCATCCCTGGCGGTGGCCGCGGGTGAAGTTCCCGCGAGTCCGTTCGTCGAGGTGGCGGAGAGGGTGATGCCCGCCGTGGTGAGCATCGACACCAAGCGCACCGTCGAGACTTCCGGCATGTTCAACGAGCCTTTCGGGAGGCTGTTCAGGGGTTTGATACCGGAGATGCCCCGGGGAGAATACGAGGTTCCCGGGTACGCCTCGGGTTTCATATTCGACGAGAGCGGGTACATCATCACGAACAACCATGTCGTCGCGGACGCCGAGGAAGTGACAGTCAATCTCCCGGACGACAGGGAGTTCGTCGCCGAGGTCGTCGGGAGCGATCCCAATACCGACATAGCCGTGCTCAAGATAGAGAGCGACGAACCCTTGCCGGCGGTCAAGCTCGGCGATTCCGACGCCATAAAGATCGGCGACTGGGCGATCGCCGTCGGTAATCCCTTCGGGTACCTGGAGGGCACGATGACGGTCGGCGTGATAAGCGCCAAGGGGCGGTCCGAGCTCAACATCGCGGGCGGCACCCCGGCGCTGCAGAATTTCATACAGACGGATGCATCGATCAATTTCGGCAACAGTGGCGGGCCGTTGGTGAACATAAACGGCGAAGCCATCGGTGTGAATACGGCCATCAATCCGCTTGGTCAGGGAATCGGTTTTGCCATCCCGATCAACTTGGCCCAGCGCGTGGCGGATGAGATCCTCAGATCCGGCACGGTCTCCTGGGGGTAACTCGGGATTCTGCCCCAGGAGATTACGCGGGACC
>JALGWA010000162.1:0-3928 GCA_025774425.1 bacterium | reverse complement strand
CATCTTGGTGGCTGAAGTGATTGAGGACGGGCCTGCCGACAAGGCCGGCGTGAAGAGGGGCGACATCATCGTCAAGTTCAACGGCGAGAGGGCCGCCGATGTGGACGAGTTCAGGCTCAACGTGGCCCAGGCCGGAGTCGGCGCGGAGGTGGAAGTGGAAGTGCTCAGGGACGGGGAAACCAAGAAGCTCGACGTGACGTTGGGCGAGCGGCCGACGCGGGGGAGTCAAGCGCGTCGCCGACCCTACGAAGGCGAGTGGCTTGGCCTTGCCGTGGATGACGTTGGAGGGCCTGTCGGTAGAAGGGTGGCACCGGAAGACGTCGAGGAGGGGGTGGTGGTTGTCGGGGTGGACGCAGGAAGTCCGGCGCAGGAAGCAGGACTGGAGGCGGGCGATCTTATCGAGGAGGTGGACGGGGTGGAAATACGGAGTCTCGATGACTACGAGCGGGCTATCGCCGATGCGAAGGATCGAGGCGGGAAACCGGTGCTGTTTCTGGTGAGGCGTGGAGGTCTCAGTCGCTACGTCGCTGTTAAGCCCGGGCGGGACTAGGGTCTGGCGGGCATGAAGATGGGGTGAGGAAGATGGCCAGTGACGAGGTGGGTTTCGTGGAAGAAGAAAAATCACTAACGCTTTATCTCAGGGAGATAAGCGACGTGCCCTTGCTCAAGCCCGAGCAGGAGGCGGAGTTGGCGCAGCGCATACGGGCCGGCGACCAGGATGCTCTGGACGAGCTCGTCAAGGCGAACCTGCGTTTCGTGGTGAGCGTCGCCAGGCAGTATCGCAACAGGGGCTTGAGCCTCGCCGACCTGATAAGCGAGGGGAACGCGGGCCTCGTGCGTGCGGCGACCACGTTCGACGAGAAGAAGGGTTGCAAGTTCATTTCCTATGCGATCTGGTGGATCCGGCAGCGCATTCTCCAGGCCCTGGCCGAGCAGTCGAGGATCGTAAGGCTGCCGCTCAACAGGGCCGGGACGCTGAGCCGCATAGGCAAGACGTCCGGCGAGCTAGGCCATGAGCTCGGCAGGGAGCCCACGGCCCACGAGATCGCCGAACATCTGGACATAAGCGAGAAAGAGGTTGCGGACACGCTCAAGGTGTCGATTCCGCACCTTTCGATCGATGCTCCGACGACCGACGAGGACGACAGTTCTCTCCGGGAGGTACTTCCCGACGAGGATGCGCCTTCGCCGGACAAGAGCGTCATCGACAGATCGCTTCAGGAAGATGTGGCCGAGGCGCTCGAGTCGCTCGGCCCGCGGGAGGCCAAGATCCTGACCCTGTACTTCGGGATAGGGCGCGAGGAAGCCCTCACGCTCGAGGAGATCGGGAGGATCCTGGGCCTTACGCGCGAGCGGGTCAGGCAGATCAAGGAGAAGGCCATAGAGAGGTTGAGGCATGCCTCGAGGAGCGTTCACCTCAAGGCCTACCTCAACTGAGCCGATAATTGACTTGACAACCAGGTCGCGGTTTTGTACCCTCCGACGCTGACCAGTTGCGTTCGGGGGTGAACGTGCTTTCTGAGAAGGTTACCATAATCGTCATGGATTCACCCAAATCGCGCCCGAGGTGTATATCCATACCTCGGACGTTGCTGATTGTTGCAGGTATTGTCGTCGGTTCGTTGTTCGCGTTTTCGCTGGTCGTCGGCCTGCGCGAGGCGTCCAAGAGCATCGACCGGGCGCGCCTGGCGGGGCTGGCCCGCGAGAACGCCACCCTGAGGGCCGAGCTCGACAGGCTGGCCGGCAAGGTCAAGACCCTGGAAGGCGAGATGAAGGAGCAGGTGGTCTTCGAGGAGAGGATGAGGATCGCGGCGGACCTGGAACCCATCGACAAGGACGTCTGGGAGGTCGGTATCGGCGGTCCGGAGACGGGCCCCGGGCCCGTCGATCACCCGCTGGGCGAACGGGTCGCCCTGATGGAGAGCGACATCGACAAGCTCCTCAGGCAGATGGAGCTGCAGCGCCACAGTTTCACCGAGATCTACGAGAAACTCCGCGAGAAGACCGAAGATCTCCAGTATATACCCTCCTTGAGACCCGTGGACGGGGGTTTCATCTCGAGCGGCTTCGGCAAGCGCAGGGACCCGTTCACCAAGCGCATCAGCCGCCACGAGGGCCTCGATTTCCAGACGAGGGAAGGCGCCAAGGTCTACGCCACGGCCGACGGCGTGGTCATCATGTCCAAGTACAGGCGCGGCTACGGGTACACCGTGGAGATTGATCACGGCAACGGCATGGTCACGCGCTACGCCCACAACGCCAAGAACCTCGTCAGGGTCGGCGACCGGGTGGAGCGCGGCGATGTCATAGCGTATGTCGGCAACACCGGCCGGTCGACGGCCCCGCATCTCCACTACGAGGTGAGAGTGAACGGGGTCGCTCAGAACCCGCTCAAGTACATTCTCCCTTCCGACGTCATCGTCGACTGACCTATGGGCTTTCCGGCCTACAGGAACCTCATCGACTCGGGCGAGCTGGAACGGCGCGTCTCCCGCGCGCGCGAAATGCTCTCCTCCTGCACTCTCTGCCCGCGCTCCTGCGGGGTGGACAGGCTTCGGGGCGAGGCTGGTTACTGCGGAGGCGGCGCACTGGCGCGGGTGGCGAGCTTCGGGCCGCACTTCGGGGAGGAAACGCCGCTCGTGGGGTCGCACGGTTCGGGCACCATCTTCTTCGCCGGGTGCAGTCTCAAGTGCTGCTTCTGCCAGAACTGCGACATAAGCCACGGTATGGGCGGCAGGGAAGCCGACGCCGGGGAACTTGCGGCGATAATGCTCGATCTGGAGCGCCGCGGCTGCCACAACATCAATCTCGTCACTCCGACTCATTTCATGCCCCAGGTGCTCGCCGCCGTGGACCTCGCCGCGCGTGACGGCCTCTCCGCGCCGATCGTCTACAACTGCGGCGGCTACGAGAGCGTCCACGCCCTGGAGCTCCTCGACGGCGTCGTGGACATCTACATGCCGGACTTCAAGTTCTGGAGCGAGGAGCCGGCCCGCGCCTACTGCGGCGCCCCCGACTACAGGGAGAAGGCCGTGCGCGCGCTGGTCGAGATGCAGCGGCAGGTCGGTGATCTCATCGTGCGGGACGGTATCGCCCTCCGCGGCCTCCTCATAAGGCATCTCGTCATGCCGGGCGGCTTGGGCGACGCGCGGCGGATTTTCGAATTCATCGCCCGGGAGATATCGCCCCGGGCCTTCGTCAATGTCATGGCCCAGTACCGGCCGTGCTACAAAGCGAGCGAGTACGAGGACATCGCCCGTCCCTTGAGCCGCGCCGACTTCGAGGCGGCGCTCGAAGCGGCCACCCGGGCAGGGCTCGAGAGGGTGTACCATTGAGCGCACGCGCCCTGCCCGATCCCGTGCCCGAACCGCTCATCGTGAGCGCCTGCCTCGTCGGGGAGATGTGCCGGTACAACGCCCGTGCGCTTCCGGTCGAGATCACGCGGCGCGTCGCCGCGTTCCTTGGCGGCAAGGCATATGTCGCCGTCTGCCCGGAGGTGCTCGGCGGGCTGCCGACGCCGCGGCTCCCCGTCGAGATCGGCGGCGGCGACGGCGGGGACGTGCTGCGCGGGACCGCCGTGGTGCTCGATTCCGAGGGCAATGACAGGACGGCGGAACTCGTCCGCGGCGCCGAGCGTGCGGCGCGCGCCGCCAGGGAATGCGGCGCTTCCCTCGCGCTTCTCAAGGAAGGGAGCCCTTCGTGCGGGAGCAGGAGGATATCAAGAAAAGGTATGAAGATCCCCGGGGTTGGTGTAACATGTGCATTGCTACGGAGCATGGACATCGACGTGGTGAGTGAGGAGGATATCCCGAGGCTATGAGGTCGGGCCTCAGACCATATACTTTCTACCGGGTCACCGCGTTCATCGCCGGCGTTCTGCTGCTCGGGGCGGCCGTCGCCTATCTCGGCTTCCCGCCGGTCGACGTCG
>JALGWA010000161.1 GCA_025774425.1 bacterium | reverse complement strand
GGGAGCCGGAAGCGGCCGAGGGCGGGCCGGAAGCGGCGGCGGGGCCTGCGGAGGCCGGCAAGCCGCCCCGGAGGCGCCGCGGGGGGAAAGTCGCCGAGGAGTCGTCGGCTCCCGCGGAGGATTCCGTCGTGTCGCATCTGCTGCCGAGCCTGACCCTCGGATTCAGGACCTTGGTCATTCTGGCCATCGTGGTCGCCGACGCATTCGCCGCTTTCATGCTGACCACGAAGGTCTTTGCTCCCAAGCTGATCGAGTCGAAGGTGGTGGAGCTCAAGGCCGAGCTCGGCCAGGTGCCGCCTGAGACGACGCGCGAGAAGCCCAAGGCCAAGGAAAAGCCGGGCGAGGGCGTGGTGGGAAGCATGTTCTAGATAAAGGACATCGTCGTCAATCCCGCCGGGACCAACGGCACGCGCTACCTGTGCACCACCGTGGCTCTCGAGATATCGAACCCGCTGGTGGAAGAGGAGGCCACTGCCAGGGAGGCCCAGGTCAGGGATCTGCTCATCGAGATCCTCGGCAGGCGCACTGTCCAGGAACTGAGCAGCCTCGAGATGCGGGACTATATCAGGGACGAGATACAGACATCGGTGAACGATCTTCTCACGAGCGGCGAGATCGAAGGAGTCTATTTCTCCAACTTCGTTCTCCAGTGATCGGGGCCAGTGGGGCCTGACTTTGGAAGGAAGAGGGCAAATGGACCAGAAGGAAGCGCCGGCGACGGATCCGGCGGCCGAAGCGAAATCCGACGAACAGCCTGCACGCGGTGTGGAAGTCTACGACTTCAGGAATCCGAACAGGCTCTCCAGGGAACAACTGAGGAAGATCGAATTCCTGCATACCTCCTTCGCCAAGCGTCTCGGCATGGTTCTCGCCGGTCTCCTCCGGGAGTCGGTCGGCGTCGAGGTCGAAGAGGTGAAGGAAATGCACTACTCCGAGATGGTCGACTCGGTGTCGGTGCCCGGGGCGACCTTCACCTTCAAGGTGGAGCCCTTCGAAGGGATGGGCATACTGGACATCGACCTCATTCTGGCGTTCAGCCTGGTGGACAGGCTGTTCGGGGGCGCCGGCGAGCCCCTGCCGGAGGAGCGGGAACTGACGACCATCGAGCAAAACGTCGTCGGCAAGATCGCGTCCAAGATCCTGCGTGAAGTCGACGCGGCCTGGAAGAGGCAGGCCGAGGTCGCGTTCACGAGTCCCGAGTTCGTGCCGAGTCTGGAGTTCGTCCACTCCGTGGGCTCGAACGAATCGGTGGTGTGGGTCAGACTGGCGATCCAGACGGCCAAGGTCAACGCCCACATCTCGCTCGGCTATCACTACCTGACATGCGAGTCCGTGTTCAAGCTGGCGGCCAAGGCCCCGGAGGCCGCGGGCGGCAAGCCCGACAAGGGGAACGCAGAGCGGGTGATGGCGGTCGTCCCGCTGGAGGTCAGCGCCAGGCTGCCGGTCTCCAACATAAGGTTCGAGGAGCTGATGAACCTCGATGCCGGCGACGTGCTCGTGCTCGACAGCCGTGTATCGGATGAAGTCGTCGTCAGCGTGGGACAGAAGCGCATATTCGCGGGAAGACCCGGCAGGTCGCGTGGGAACCTGGCCGTGAAGGTGACGAGAGTATTCAGAGAGGGAGGAGCCGAAGATGAGTCCAGCTGATGAAGTGAAGGCGGCCGAAGACTCGCAGTCCGTGGCCGTGGAAGAGGAACGCGCAGATGCGGCGGAAGGCGCCTCGGGGGGCGCGGCCGAGGCCGGAGACGCCGACGCGGCCGCGGGCGGGAAGGACGCCGTCAAGAAGGCCGAGTTCCAGGACGTTCAGCCCTCCGATGCCGGAGGCGAGAAGCCGGCCCTCGAGCTCCTGCTCAACGTGACTCTCCCCGTGTCCGTGGAGCTCGGCAGGGCGACGATGACGATAAACGAAGTGCTCGGGGTGCGCGAGGGCGCCGTCATCGAGCTCGAGCGGGCCGCCGGTGAGCCGGTGGATGTTCTGGTGAGCGGGAAACTGCTGGGCAAAGGTGAGGTCGTGGTCGTCGACGACAAGTTCGGAGTGCGCATCACGGAGCTCATAAACCGCGTGGAAGGTATCGAAGAATGATGAAATACCTGAGGGCCGTCCTGGAGCGGAAGAAGACGCTCGTGCTGATCGCTTCGGTGCTCGGCGGCGTCATCCTGCTCTCGGTCTACCCCGGAACGGGCGCGATCTCGGACGAGACGGCCCCGGAGGGGGCCGGCGGGACCACGCCGGCGCCGGACATGACGGCGATGAGCGTCAAGCTGATCGGGTCGGTCGCGCTCGTCATCGGCCTCCTCTACGCCGCCTTGTACGCCATGAGGCGCTTCGCGCCGGGATTCCGGCTGGCGGGCGTAAGGGAAAACGCCATATCGGTGGTCCACAAGCGGCACATCGCCCCGAAGAAGGCGATCTACATCCTCAAGGTCGGCAGGAGGGCGATGGTCGTCGGCGTCACGGACTCGCAGATCAACCATCTGGCGGACCTTTCCGACGAGGACCTCGAGAGCATAGAGGTCGAGGAGAAGCCCGGCGGAAACGCCTTCAAACGGTACTTGTTCGGGACGGGGCCCGGACCGAAGAGCAGGAGTTGAGATCGTGGGGATGCCGCATCACAAGTTGACGCGCGCCCGGCGCCTGGCGGCGGCCGCATTGCTTCTCGCCGTCGTCGTCGGCGCGGTCGCGCCCGGCGCTTGCGCCGGGGGGGAGCCGTCCATCACCCTCGACATCGGCGGCAAGGAAACCAAGTTGTCGCTGCCGATCAAGATCGTGTTCTTCCTGACGGTGCTCTCGCTGGCGCCGGCCGTGATGATCATGGTGACGTCCTTCACCAGGATCGTGGTTATCCTGTCCTTCCTGAAGCACGCCCTCGGCGCGCACCAAATGCCGCCGAGCCAGCTTCTGGTCGGGCTCGCCCTGTTCCTGACGTACTTCACCATGATGCCTGTATGGAGCGAGATCAACACCCAGGCCCTCCAGCCGCTTACCAGCGGGGAGATCAACGAGGAGGAGGCCCTCAAGAGGGCGGCCGAGCCCATACGGACCTTCATGTTCATGCACGTCAGGGAGAAGGACGTCGCCGTATTCGTCGAAATGGCGGGTCTCGACCGGCCGGACGACAAGGACGACGTTCCAACGTACGTCTTGATCCCGGCCTTCATAACGAGCGAGCTGAAGACGGCGTTCCAGATCGGTTTCGTGCTGTTCCTGCCGTTTCTCGTGATAGACATGGCGGTCGCCAGCGTTCTCATGTCCATGGGGATGATGATGGTGCCGCCCATCATGGTTTCGCTGCCTTTCAAGGTGCTTCTCTTCGTGCTCGTCGACGGCTGGAGGCTCGTGATCGAGTCGGCCGTACTGGGTTTCAGATAGGGGGATTCGCATCATGACCGAGGAGTTCTGCCAGCAGATAGCCCGCGAGGCGGTCTTCACATGTCTTTCCATCGCGGGGCCGATGCTCGCGTTCGCGCTCATTACGGGCCTCACCGTCGGAATCCTCCAGGCGGTCGCCCAGGTGCACGAGATGACGTTGACGTTCATACCCAAGATCGTGGCCGTGGCGGTGGCCCTGATTGTATTCATGCCGTGGATCATATCCAGGATGACGAGCTTCTCTACGTTCGCGTTCGAGAAGATAGCGACCCTGGGTCAGTAAGGGGGAGACGTGGATCCGGCACAGATCGATCCGGGACAACTGTTCCTCGCGTTCATGAGGGTCAGCGGCTTCGTCTTCGCGGCCCCCGTGCTCGGGTCGCCGGTGATCCCGAGGCTGGTGAAGGTCTGGTATTCCCTGCTCGTCGCCCTCGTCGTCGTCCCGCTGGTGGGCGCCACGGCCGGAACGCCGCCCGTCGAGACGGCCGGGTTCTTCGTGCTCGCAGGCCGGGAGGTGCTGCTCGGCATACTCATGGGCATGATCTGCTCGATCTTCGTCCATGGTGTCGAATTCGGCGGGCAGCTCGTCGGCTTCCAGATGGGGTTCGCCGCGTCCACCCTGTTCGATCCCGTGACCAAGAACGAGGCCTCCGTCGTCGGGAGGTTCCAGGGCATGCTCGCCCTGGTGCTCTTCCTCGTCATCAACGGGCATCATACCATGCTCGAGAGCTTCGCGCTCAGCTACAGGGCCGTGCCCCCTTCGCTGTCCGCGCTCGGGCCCGGCGCCGGGCGCGAGATGATCGCAGTCACGGGAACGGTGTTCACCATAGCGATAAAGACGTCCATCCCCGTGCTGACGGCGCTTCTGCTCGCGCAGATCGGCGTGGGGTTTCTCGCGAAGACCATGCCGCAGATGAACGTGTTCGTCATCGGTTTCCCCGTGAAGATCGCGCTCGGCCTGACGGCGATCGGGCTGACGATGCCGTATTTCGCCTACGTGCTGGGCAAGAGCATCGCGGGGACCAATTCGGGGCTCATGAGGCTGCTCGCCGCGATGGCCGGAGGTTAGGAGTTGGAGGAGTCACAAGACCAGAAAACCTTACAGCCCACTCACCGGAAGCTCGAGAAGGCGCGGGAGAGCGGCAAGGTCTTCAAGAGCACCGAGTTGACGTCGGGCATAATGATCTTCGCGGCGCTCGTAATCCTGAGGATGCTCTACCCCTACATCATATCCCAGACGACCGACGTCATGGCGAAGTACCTCGGCGAGGTGAATCTGACGGAGAATCTCCACGACGTCGAATTACTCGCCACGGGCATGATAGCGGGCATGCTGAGAATCGTCGGGCCGTTCATGCTCGCCGTCATGGCTGTCGCGCTGGCCGCCAACTACGGCCAGGTCG
>JALGWA010000160.1 GCA_025774425.1 bacterium | reverse complement strand
ATGAGGGCCAGCAGTTCCGGAACGTGCTCGGCCGGCAACACCAGTTTGCCGGTCATCGGATTGACCCCGTCGTTGGCCAGGGTGGCACCCATGATGGCGAGGTCCTTCGCGCTGATCCCGACGGAACACTCCTTGGTGTAGACGCGCAGGGCTTCTTCGGGGTCACAATAGAGGCGCTCATAGTTGTAGAGCAGGTTGGCGATCGCCCGGTTGCTCCACGAGGTCTCGTACTCGGACTTGTACACTTCATCCATCAGCTGGAGATCCGTTCCGGCGAAGTCACCCAGGTTGCGGAGCACCTGGTTCCACCGATCGTCCTCCGACTTCGCCTGCACCAGGCTCACGCACGCAATGGCCCCGGCATTGACGAGGGGATTGACCGACCGCTGCTTGTAGATCTCCAGGGCCAACTTCGAGTTGAATGGAAGGCCGGTGGGCTCGACGCCGATCTTCTCCCTGATGACTTCCGGCCCCTGCTGCCGCATCACCAGCGCCGCGGTGAACGGTTTCGCGACCGACTCAATAGCGAACTTGTAGTCGGCGTCTCCCGCCGCGTAGAGGTCGCCTTCGCGCGTCGCGATGACCACGGCGAACAAGTCACTCGGCACGGTCGCCAGAATGGGGATATAGTCCGCATTCTTGCCGTCCTTGAGGTCCTTGTACTTTGCATATGCTTCGTCGACGACGCCCTGCAGCTGAGTCGCCGAGTACTCGATTACCGCCTGGGTCGCCGTGTTTCCGGCGGACGCCGGAAGCGCCGTCAACATGATCGCGGCGACCGTTAAGCCATACACCAGTCTGATTGCCGTTCTTGCAGTCATACCTTTCCTCCTTGTTCGAATGATGAATGATCCGCCACTCTCCGGACCGTCAGCCGCCTCTCTGGACCGGCCCGCACGCCGGCCGGCCCGGACTGCTTCCGAACCGCAGGTTCGAGTCTGCCTCACCTCCTTTTCTTCGCGCCCGCCTGTCCCGGCTCATCCCGGCGCTCTCAATCAGCCGTCGGAGGCTCCACGGCGGCGCCTGACGCAGGCGACCACTTGGGCGCCGGCGAACGGTCGTTTGCGTGAGCCCTCTCCCATGTCCTTACCATCTCTCTCGCACGGTCGAAGATACGCTCATAGTTGCCCTTGCAAATCAGGTATTTAGCTTCCGGGGTGAGCAGCTGCCACACGGGATCCCACATTCGATAGACATCCATCTGGGACTCGGCCGTCGGGGCGACGCAGTCCGTCCCGAACAAGAAGCGGTCGGGATAGCGGTTGAGCATCTCGGCCGTCCGCTTGATCGTCTCCGGCGTCGCAACGGCGTACTTGGCCACCTCGTCCCAGGATATGTCCATGTAGACATGGCTCAGCCGCGGATCCGTGCAGATTCTCTCGACGATCGCCGCCTGCTCGTTGAGCGGCCGGACGACACGTCCGAGCCCGATATGCGCCCATATGATCGTCGTCTCCGGATGCCGCTCGAAGAGCGCCTTGAGCTGGGCCAGTATGTACGGCTCCTGGCCGGGCTTGGGGAACGGCATATTGATGTCGTTGTGGAGAAGCACCACAAGCCCCGCCTCGGCGGCGAAGTCCATGATCCGGTCAAGCGCCGGATTGGTGAGCGAGGCGACCTCCCCCGCGACCTTGGAGGAAACGAACTCCTTGTGGATGGTGAACTCGCCGATGCCGGAAAACACGCCCGGGAAAGTGAGCAGCACCCGCCGGATGTGATCGACCGCATACATGTCGGCCGGGTTGAACCCCGTGATCATGGGATCCAACCGGACGCGATCCTCCTCGGGAAGCGAGCGGTACGCCATGGCGATGGAGGCATCCGTGAAAGAGTAGTAGTAAAGCGGGGCATCGGATTGCAGATAGTAGTACGGCGCAAAGTCACCCGTATTGGCATACGACCACATCTGCTGCAACGGGATGCCGAACAGAGTGGACCGACCAATCCGCGTGCCCATAATCTCGATGTAGTCTTCGATGTCCGTGCCTTCCTGAACATAATTCGTCAGGTGGACATGGGCGTCGTGAAACTCGGCGTCCCCCCAGTCCTCGGCCGTTGCGGTTCGCCAGGACAGCGCCACGGCGATGCTCAAGACTATCCCGAAGATCGCGAGCACGTTCGCCGCCGCACGCCGCCTCCCCTGGATGAACTCATTCATGACTACGCCCTCCTTTCATACCGATCGGCACATCGCCGATTCCTAGAACAACAATGAGTACGCAGCGGTTATAGTGTGGCCGTCCTGGCCGGCGGTATAGTAGCCGAACGTACTGCCGACCGGCGACTTGTTGACGTCCATGAACTGGATATTGAGGCGTGTATCGCGCGTATCGAAGGGATAGAAATTCAACCCCACGAGATACTCGGACGAGTCTCCGAACCCGGCGTCGCCGTCACAGAAGATCTGGGAGGTAGCGCCGTAGAGCTCCAGTCTCTCCGGCAAGGGGAAGAACGCCCCCTGCACATAGAAGCCCCTGTCCACGATCTCGCCGACCGGCAGGGAGCCGTCGGCCTCGAAGCCGTTGAGCCAGCGGTTGTAGAACTCCACCTGGAGGAACACTCCCCTGTACTTCATTCCGGCGTCGACCGCCAGAATGTAATAGTCGACCCTCTGGACCGTCACTCCGGGGGCCAGGGCTCCCGTGGAAAAGACGTTAACGGCGTCCGCGAGTTTCAGGGTGGTGTTTGCGGGCTCCGCGGGCGGATCGTTGTAGCGCTGTTCCGGGCTGTGGCAGCCCGAAACACCGAAGCGCGTGGCAAGCTCCTCGTGCATCTCATAGTCGCCGTAACCTCCCCGCGGGCCGAACTCGTCAGTAGTGGGCATCCACCAGATGGAGCCGCCGAACGTATGCTTCCGGTCCAGTTGCGAGGCCTTTATGCCCAGGGCACTGTTGTTGTTCCCCGCCAGCGCGTGGTACCACAGCCCGGGCAGAATCTCCCCCTGCACCCAGATTCCCTGCGTGAAGTACGGCCGGAAGAACTCGTCGGCCATCACACGGTCATGGCCCAACCAGTAAGGATGCGATCCCAGCAGGGAGCGCGACCCCCCGTTGCCGGAGATGCCGCCGTACAGGTTGAACTTGCGGTGGAACTGGTACCCGATGTTCGCGAAGATGGCGTCTTGGTCCGTGGTGTTGACGGTCCAGAAGAAGACCGTGTAGACGAGTTTCGGGTTGTAGATCCATCCCTTCAGCCAGACCATGATCCGATGCGAGAAGAAGTCCTCCCGGGCCTTGACCGGATGCTCGTTGCCGAGGTGATCGGTAAAGACCTGCGACGCCGGCATCTGGTTTATGTACCTCAGCAGGCCGTAAGCGCTGATCGAAAGTTCCCCTACGGAAGTCCTGCCGATAAGGAAGCCACGCCCGGGGTCGAGAAGTCCCCATATCTCGTTGGGCGGCGGCGTCGGCTCCCGGTCGTCCGACGAAGTCTCCAGCGTATCCGCAGGCGATCGGCCGGACCCATCCGTCCCGCCGCCCTGGACAGCGACCGCGCCCACCAGCATCATTCCCAGGGCCGCGCTTGCAACAAAGATCGTCAGTCGCACACTCATCCTACAACCCCTTTACCAGTCTTTGCCTGTACCAACCAGGCGGGTCCTCCACCAGGTGGAGAGCCCAAACCGCACCAACATGTGTGTGCCGGGCGTTTAACCCCCCGTGAGGACCCGCTCATCGTGAACACGAGGCCGTATGGCCGTGCCCACCCGCCTCTTGCCGAAATCACGACGTCATCGTAGCACATCGAATGCTGGCCTGCAAGCCTGGAATCCGCGCATGCTCCGCAACGGCGGCGAGCACCCATCCTCTCAGGGGTAGATCGTCTTCCAGTCCTCCTTCATGTCCACGACTGTCCATCCGCCGGCCTCTGCCTCGGCCCGCGCCTTGGCGGAGTCTCCGTCGTAAGCATACTCGCGCGCGCCGTCCGTGTGGTGCACCAGCCCGGCGAAACGGGCGCCCTCACCGGCCGCGGTCCACTGCAGCATCTCGAGGTCCCCGTCCGAGTTGCCGAACGTGAAAATCGGGCGCCGGCCGATATGCAGATTGATGCCAACCGGCTTTCCCTCCCTATCATCGATGAAACTTATCTTGGGCAGCCGCACCAGCACCGGCTCGCCGTCCCGCATCTCGAACCTGGTCTCGATACTGCTTCCGACAACCTGCTCGGGCGGGATTCCATAGACCCTCTCGGTCCATGGACGCATGAATTCGATGCCGCCCCCGGATACGATGAAGGTCTTGAAACCGTTCGCCCGGAGGTATGTGAGCAGCTCGAGCATCGGCTGATATACCATCTCGGTGTAGAGGCGTCCCGTCTCGGGGTGTCTCGCCGTCCCGATCCAGGTCTCGACGATCCCGGCGAACTCCTCCGTGGTATTGCCCGCATGCGTAGCCGTTACGAGCTGGAGGATTGCCTTATGGCCACCGGCGGCGAGCGCCTTCATGTCGCCTTCAAGCACAGCCTCGAACGGTTGCTCCTCCTTCCACTCGGGGTGCCCCGGCGCGAGCGCCTTCACCCTGTCGACGGCGAACGCAAGCTGGAAATACATGGGCTTCTCGGCCCAGAGCGTCCCGTCATTGTCGAAGACCGCAATGCGCTCGGCCGGGGGGACGAAGTCCGCCCCGCCGGGAGTCGTCACGGCCTCGACGAATTCGGTGATCGCCTGTTTCGTCTTGCCGTCGTTCCACGAAGGCAGTGGATCGGCCCCCTGGACCGCCCCGGAGGCGCCAAGAAGTGCCAACAGGCCGATAGCAGCCGGAATCCTGTGCATTCGTTGCATCCTCTCCC
>JALGWA010000159.1 GCA_025774425.1 bacterium | reverse complement strand
ACATGACCCGGGGCCGGCGCGCCGGCCCCGTTTTCACTTGCACGGGCCGGGCGGCGTTGGCACAATGAGCCGACGCATTTGCATTGGGGGTGGTTCCATGATATGTCGCCGTAGAGCGCTTCTCGCCGTCTTGCTCGCGCCTGTGGCCGCGGCCGGTTTCGGTTGCGGCGGCGACAACCCGGCCCGGCCGGGACCGTCCTGGATAAGCGTCTCCCCGGATTCGGCGGTGGTCGAGACCAGTGCTTCGCAGCGTTTCGAGGTCTCATCCGACGGCGGCGTGCCGGATGTGATGTGGTTTGTGGGTTCGGTGCGCGGCGGGACCGGCCTTGCGGGTGTCGTCGACACGTCGGGTCTTTTCATCGCGCCGGCCGCCGTGCCTCCCGACAGCATCGCAGTCGTCACGGCGATCGCGGTCGGCGATGCCGCGCTCAGCGCGAGGGCGACGGTGGTGATAAGGGGCGGCGCGGGCGTGCCGTGGATCGGGATTCTTCCCGCCGACACGACGCTCTCTCCCGGTGAATCCATCACGTTCTCGAAAGAGGTGGAAGGCTGCGGGACCGGTGGAGTCGCCTGGTCCGTCGAGGCGCTGCACGGTGGGGGCCCGGATGTGGGGAGTATGGGGAGCGACGGCTCCTATAACGTTCCTTCTTCTCTCACCGGAGACATCCGCCTGCTCGTCAGGGCCGCCGGGGTGGGCTGCAGCGACAGGGTCGGCATTGCGACGGTCACCGTCGTCGCGCCGGCGGAGTTCAAGGTCGAGCTCGAGGACTACACGGCCTCATACAACGACGCGAGAGGGAGTTCCTTCATCAGCGCGTATTACTGCAGCAAGGCGAGCGGGCACCACATGGTCAAGGGTCTCGACTACCCCGGCGAGTGGATAGAGGTGCCGCTGAGCGTCCCGGCCTACGGCACATACGACGTCGTGTTGCGCTATGCGGCGCTGGCGGGCGATACGCTGAGGGCGACGGTGACGCTGGAAGGATGCGCGCCTTCTCCGCCGCCCGAGGTCGACTTCGTGATGGACCAGGGCGCGGGCTTGGGGTGAAAGCTCGTGTACAAGGACGCCGCCGGGAGCGGCGCCGTGACCCTGAGCCGCGGGGAGTGCATCTTGAGATTCGTTCATACCTACGGGCAGCCGACCGGCCAGGTGGACGCGATAACCTTCGTGCCGGTGGCTGCGACTGACCTGGCGGCGCGGTCGACTCCTGCGTGGAAGTGAGTCGCCCGCCCGGAGGGGGGATGATGACCAGAGACCCGGCGGGCTTCGCCCCGGATATCAAGGAGCTGCTCGATGCCGGCGGCGCCGACGAGATCCGCCGGTTTCTCGGCGACTTCCAGCCGCATGACATCGCCAGGCACATCGAATTCCTCGACCCCGAGGACATAGCCCGCGTAATAGTCATACTCGGCGACCCCCTGGGTCCCGACGCCTTCCAGAAGCTCGACACGGAGACGCAGATCGAGGTGCTGCGCGTTATGCCCCGCAAGGATTGCGTGCACATCATCGAGGAGATGGACCCGGACGAGAGGACCGATCTCATAAAGGCCATGCCCGGGGAGGAGGCGGACCGCGTGCTGCCGCTCATCGCGCAGGCGCAGCGGAACGAGATCGCGCGGCTGATAAAGTACGAGGAAGGCACGGCCGGGTCGATAATGACCACCGAGTACGCCGCCGTCGGGGCGGAGATGACGGTGCGCGAGGCGCTCGATGAGTTGCGCAGGATAGCCCCGGATCGGGAGACCATATACAACGTCTTCGTGCTCGATTCCGACCGCAGGCTGGTCGGGGCGATATCGCTCAAGGACCTGTTCGTCGCCCCGCTCCACGCCAAGGTCAGGGACGTCATGAAGGCGGACATCGAGGGGCTCCATGTCGGCGCCGACGTCGAGGAGGTCGCGCACTACATGCGGGACTACGATCTCGTGTCATCCGCCGTCGTCGACGACGACAATCGCCTGGTCGGAATAGTGACCATCGACGACGTCGTCGACATCCTCGAACAGGAAACAACGGAGGACATCTACCATTACGGCGCCGCCGGTGAGTACCTGCGCTACCTGCCGACGAACCCCTTCAGGTTGGCCGGGCAGAGGATGATATGGCTCGTCGTCCTGGTCGCCGTCGGCTTCCTGTCGGGTATGGTGCTCCACCGCTACGAGGCGCTGATCACGAGCATGTTCGCGCTCGCGATATTCATCCCCGTGATCAATGCGTCCGGCGGCAATGCCGGTACGCAGGCATCGACGGTCGTGATCAGGGGGCTCGCGACCGGTGAAATCACGGTCTCCGACTGGCTCAAGGTGTTCGGAAAGGAACTCCTGGTCGGCCTCACCGTGGGCGTGGTCGTCGCGGTCGTCGCCGGGCTGCGGGGATACTTCGTCGAAAACAGTTTGGGCATCGCGCTGACCGTCGGATGCGCGATGGTCGGGGTGGTGACGATTGCGACGATGCTCGGCGCCCTGCTTCCCCTGGTTTTCAAGAAGATCAATCTCGACCCCGCCGTCGTCTCCGGTCCGCTGATCGCGAGCGTGCTCGACGTCGTGGCCCTGCTCATCTACCTCGAGATCGCGAGATTCATTCTCAAGGTCTAGGGCCGCCCGAGGGCTTCCCGAAGAGAGGCGTGCCTGTCTCCGGCGGTCTGCTCCTCTGCAATACCCGGAGCAATGAATCCAGCAGCGCGCGGCGCTCGAAGCGGAGCCACGAGAGGTATATCTCCGAGCCGACCGCCGCGGCGAGTCCGACCGCCGCGCCCGCGATGACGTCGCTCGGGTAGTGGCGGGCGAGGTACACCCGGGAGATGCTGACGAAGAACGCGACCTCGAACGCCTTGGGTCCGAGGCGCGGATAATGCATGGTGAGCGTCGTGGCGAAGGCGAATGCGGACGAGGCGTGGCTGGACGGGAAAGAAGAGTTCTTGCGGTCGAGTTCGCCGTCGGGGCGCCGCCGGCCGACGACATACTTCAGCGGGGTGACGACGGCCTCCGAGACCGCCATGGCCTTGGTCGCGGACTCGAACCAGGTGAACGCCCTCTCGTCGCCGCAGGCTACGACCGGCACCGAGGCCTCCAGGTAGACCTCGTTCGACCACGTCTCCGACAACTTGAGCATGGCGTGGTCATATGCCGCGCATCGGGCGTCGGCCAGCCGCGCGAGGACGTAGCGGTCGGGAAAACCGGGATAGAGTAGCCCGGCCGCCGTGAGCACGACGCCGGCGGCCACGGCGACTCCCGAGACCGAGATGACAGCTTTCATCTTCCGCATGCACGTTCGAGACTACGTCCTCGCGGCGGGTCGCACAAGCGCAAACGGGCCGGCGTCGGCTCACAACCTGCGGGAGAAGTAGATCCTGACCGAGCCCAGGCCTTCGCCGATCTCTATGCGCAGGGGTATGGCTCGGGCGACCTCGGCCCGGTCTATGTGCCACCCGGCGAGGTAGCGGTTGGCGAGATAGCCGCCCATGACGCCGATTGCGGCGCCGGCGATCACGTCGCCGGGGTAGTGCGCGTCGAGATAGACTCTCGAATAGGCGATGAGGGCCGACATCCCGAAGGCCGGGATCGACCACTTGGGATAGTACGTCGAGATGCTGAATGCGACCGCGAAGCTCGAGGAGGCGTGGCTCGAGGGGAACGACGAGTTCGCCCTCGAGTGTGGATCGCCGTCGGGGCGCTGCCGGTTGACGGCCAACTTGAGCGCCGCCGTCGTCGCTTCGGATATCATCAACGACTTCCAGGCGAGCTCGAGACACCTGAAGGCCTTCTCGTTTCCCAAGACGATCACGGGCACGGAGGCGAGCAGGAGATTCTCGGGGTTCCAGGTTTCGCTCAAGTTCTCCATGAAGCAATCAACCGACTTGTGACTGCATTCCTCGGTCCACTCGAGCACCTGCGTGTCGATCGCTTCGAGGCCGCATGAGTCGGCGGGACAGGCGGCCAATGCCGCCAGGAGGGTGCAACATGTGTGGAGCAGGCGCTTCATGTCCGTCATCGGTGTCACTATACCACATGTGCATCCGTGGGGTCAGAGCTCAAAATGCACAGGGGTCTGACCCCACAGCATGCACAGGGGTCTGACCCCAGTTGACAAGGGGGGGGTGGGGGTGTAGTATCGGCGGTTGGAATGGTGCTGGCTTTCCGGATGTCCGGCAAGGCATCCCAGGGACCCGGTTTGAGATGGAGGAGGAAATGGACCAGGCAGCAATCGAGAAAGGCAAGAAACACTTCGAGGACTTGATCAAGAGCCAGATGGAGCGCGTGGAGAAGATGAAGAAGGGCGAGGAGTTCACCGACTACTCCAAGCTCCATCCCATAATCATCGGGGTGCTCGGCGGGGACGGGATAGGGCCCTACATCGCGGCCGAGGCCCAGCGCGTGCTCGAGACCCTGCTTGCCGACGAGGTCAAGAGCGGCAAGGTCGAGTTCCGCGTCGTCGAGGGGCTCACCATAGAGAAGAGGGCCGAAGTCAACAAGGCCGTCCCCGACGACGTGCTCGAGGAGATCAAGAAATGTCACGTCACGCTCAAGGGCCCGACGACGACCCCGAGAAAGGGAGACCCCTGGCCCAACATCGAGAGCGCCAACGTGGCCTTGCGAAGGTATCTCGACCTTTTCGCCAACGTGCGGCCCGTGAGAGTCCCCGCGCAGGGCATCGACTGGATGTTCTTCCGCGAGAACACCGAGGGCGCCTACGTGCTGGGGAGCAGCGGCATCGACGTCACGGAAGACATAGCCTTCGATTTCAAGGTCATCACCACGCAGGGCGCCGAGCGGATAATACGCCTGGCTTTCGAGCAT
>JALGWA010000158.1 GCA_025774425.1 bacterium | reverse complement strand
CGTTCCGGACTCGCCGATTTCGGCGGAAGAGGCTTCGATGAGCAAATCGACCGATGCGGCCTCGCCGGCCAAGCATGAGGCGAAGGGGATGGCGAAGGCCAGCACGGCCGCCACCACCCCCGGTATTTTCTCCCCGCTTATTATCCTTGGCATTCCCGCACTTCTCCTCTTGGAGCCCGCCGCCAAGGCAAACCCCCGTTGCCGTCTCACTGGTGTCGAGTGCGGTCCGCTATATAAAACCAGGTTGCCCGTACTTGCAACTACAAATCTGCAACGAGTGCGATCTGCGCCGCCGGTGCCCCGGCGCCGCCATCGCGCGCCTCGTCGGCATTACCTCAAGACGTCCTAGTTGTACAGAGCCTTCACGGCTCCCCACGTAGTCGGCTGCGTGGCCATGCCGCATTCATACAGGTCGATGCTCATCTGGAACTGGACATCGTCATCCCAGGTGCTGCAGTCCCGGGTGAAGCCGCCCTGATAAGTGCCGTCGCCGCAAAACGACGCATAGGGCCCGGTCCCGTCCTCGATGATGATGACTATGCCCGTAAGGCCGTCCCCAGTGCACTCATCGGGATCGAGCACGCCGTCGTTGTCCCAGTCGGTGACCTGGAAACGCATGTCCGCGACACCCGCCATGGATCCCACTCCCGTATGCTCGATGTAGAGATCCGGACGCGTCGCGAGCAGGGGCGTGTCGAACGTCGCCGTCCACACACTAGGATCGCCCGGCGAGTAGATATAGAACGTGTTCCACAGGTAATCCCACCTCGGGCCCGGATCGACCGGCCAGCCGGTGTCGTCGATACCTATGGACCAGATGCCCGGGGCGAGGTCGCCGCCCACGATCTGGCCGCTGTACACGACGTTGCCGACATCCATGACCATGTTGCCTGTACCGTTACAGAAGAAGCTCTTGGTGATATCGCCGTAAGCGACACCTGCGACCAGCAAGCAAGCAGCGGATACCAACACTATCTTTTTCATCATTTCCTACCCTCCATATTCCCTTGATGCTTCAACAACTTCCGTACTACGCACTAAACGTTCTTCTGCCCGGCGGCACCCCCTTCCGAATCATATGGTCTCTGCCCGTCTGTCAGCACTTCTAATTGTACAGCGCCTTGATCCTGCCCCATGACGTGGGCTCGCTGGCCGAAGGGCAATCCGAAAGGTTCACGCTGCTGCTGCCATCGGGCATCTCGTCCGTCTCAGGGAGGTACGGGAACGACATGTAGTTGTTCTGCATCGAACCCGATCCCCGCCTGCACTCGAGTTCTCCGGTTCCTGCATTGCAGGCGATCGTGAAGCTGCCGTTGATCAGGTTGTCTCCTTCCCTCTCGAATGGGTCGAAGATGCCGTCTTCATCGATGTCCCGCAGCGTGATCTCCGGGCGGAACTCCCCGGAAACAGAGCCGTTGAAACCCGGGGGCGCGGAAGACAAGACCAGCGTGTACCAGGCGTGGATCTCGCCTTTCCAGCCGTATGCACCCGGCGTGGAGTTGTCGTAATTGGCTGCGAAGTACGTGTTGAAGATGTAGTCCCACCTCGCGACCTGGTTGGAAGGGTCCGGCCAGCCCGCATCGTCGAAGCGGAAATCAAAGGTCCCGCTTGCTCCCCATGACAGCGTGGCATGGTACTCGGCGGGGGAATCCATGATGGTGCCTGATCCGTCCCAGCCGAAGAACAACATGTCCGCACACACCGACACGGGCAACACGACGGCGATGACACTTGCGCACACTATAACTTTCTTCATAGGCTTCTCTCCCTCCATGAGAAACGTTCGAACTCTCGCCTCAAACCACGTGCGTGGTCTGCTCCGTTAGCCCTAAGTGAGCCGGGCATCACCCCCTAATCTACCGTCGACCTATTATACCACGGCTGTCCCCGGGCGGTCAACAGATTTAATAAATGCCTGTTTCCTACAAGTCGCGGCGGGTGCGGGGTCCCGATCCGAACCGCCCCGACCCCGCGCCGGGGCGAAGGAGAGCACGGCGTGCCCGGCCCCGCCGAAGACTCGGGCCCGCTGGATGCTGTCCACCGCTTCGGCGTCACGCTCTCCGGCAAAGCCTCGGATTGACTTGGCGGTTTGGGCGTGATATAATAAAACATCCGGGAAAGTGTACCCTGGGGAAGCATGCGCCCGCCGCCGGGCGGGACCTGGAGACCTGCTGAGGGAAAGGGGGAGGACATGAGAACTCGATATGCATTTGTCTTCGCCGGCTTCTGCCTGATGCTGATACCGGCGCTCGCGGCCGCTCTCACCTATACGACTCCGAACACCACCGACGGCGTCGTCGAGAACGCGACGCCGCAGCTCGGCGGAACCGAGTGGGAGAGCGACGAGCTCGTCGACACCGACGGCGGCACGGATTTCCTTCTTACCTGGGATGACACGACTTTCTTCAATGCGATCCAAGGCACTTACGCGGACCAGGAAGACGGTGATTACGACTGGTTCATCGCCTTCGACACCGACATGACGCCCGGCTCCGGGGCGACGACGGACGGCTACAGCCATGTCACCTTCTCGGGCAAGTTCCTGCCCGAGGTGATATACTACTTCGCCGGCGGCATGGGCTGGTACGAGTACAGCACGTGGGACGGCGCGCAGTGGGTTTTCCGGGGCTGGTCGAATCTCTGCAGCTACGGCGGCTGGGACAGCACCCTCGTGTCCGAGATATGCATTCCCGAGAGCCTCGTCGTGAACGCCGAGAGCATCGCCGTCTGTTCGTGGCTGACGGACGAGAACCAGGCGCAGGTCGTCGCATCCTTCCCCAAGGCCAACCCGATAGGCGTGACTCCGCAGGCGATGACCTACTTCTTCGTCGCCCGCGACACGGGCTCGGGAGTGGCGCCCAACGGGCTGCCCGTCGAGCCGACGCCACCCTCGGCGACCGTGGACAACGAGAGGAGCTTCGCCCACACTTGCACCGGTATGGCCGACATCACGCCCGGCAACTGCGGCGCGACGACCCAGATGGTCTTCTACTACACGGTCGACGGGTCGGACCCCGATTCGGCGAGCGCGTTCGTCGTCGGGACGTACGATACATGCAAGGTCGGGGGGGATACGACCGACACCTTCTACGCCGTATTCGCCTCGGCTCCCGACGAGTCGACCGTGAAGTGGATCGCCAAGGGCGTCTCGAAGGCCGGCATAGTGGACTGGAGCGACGCCGTGCAGTCGTTCGTCCAGGGCGGCACGGCCTGGGTCGGCAGTGAAGGCTCGACCCCGACGGACTGCACCGTCTGGGCCGAGATCTACGAGGGCGACGGGGGTGTGACCTCCTGGATGAAGTTCGACTATACGACGGACGGCTCCGATCCGAGGACGAGCGGGACCGTGCAGACGGTCGACGGCGTATTCGACGCCAAGCTCGGAAACAACGACAAGTTCTATGCCGTGCTCGACATGGTCGCCGGGGGGACGACGGTGAACTGGTACGCCTACGGGACCGACATGCACGACAACTACGCCGAGAGCGACACCTTCTTCACCTTCGAGCAGGGCGATACGGCCGACTACTACAACCTCACCTGCAACCCGGATTCCAACTACGTGACCGCCGAAGTCGGCCCCTCGGGATATGGATCCAACGCCGACTTCATCTGGACGACCGACGGCACGGACCCCAAGACGAGCCCGACGGCGCACACGGCCGTGGGCTATTACATCGCCTCCACGGATTCGACGGACAGTCTGGGTGCGTACTTGACGGCCGACCTCGGCGACACGATCAAGTGGTACATCATGGCCCGCGGCAGCGACAATTCCTACAGCGAGAGCCCGGTGCAGACGTGCACGGCCGGAACGACGAGCGGCCCGACGCTATGCAATCTCACAGAGGACTCGCAGACGCTCGTCGTCCAGGCTTCGATCTATCCGAGGGGCTTCGGGTCCGAGATCAGGTTCATTTACACGCATGACGGCACCGATCCCAAGACGAGCCCGACTGCTTACAGCATCGAGGGCTCGTACGTCAGGGACGATGATCCCGTCGGAGACTGCGCCGTCCCAACGGGCGTGTTCGAGGCGCAGCTTTACGCCAAGCAGGGGGAGACCATCAAGTGGTACGCCCACGGCTGGTACCAGAGCCACAACAAGTACAACGGCCTGTTCGGCGACAGCGGGGTCAGGACGTTCGTCGCGGACTCGACTCATGCCGGGGTGCCGCCGCGCGGGGACGGTCGCGTCGTGCGGCTCTCGAATTCGCCTAACCCCTTCACCGGGGCGACGAGGATCATGTTCACGCTCACCGGCGAGTCGTACGTGCGCATCCGCGTGTTCGACATAAGCGGCCGGCTGGTCACGAGTCTCTACGAGGGCGTGGCTTCCGAGGGCGAGAACGCGGTCGAGTGGAACGGCAGAACCTCGAGGGGCGAGGACCTCCCATCGGGGATCTACTTCTACAGGTTCGAAGCCCCCGGCTTCCAGGCGACGCGAAAGGCGATTCTCATAAAGTAGGCCGGACGGCCGACGCCTACCCCTGCTCCCCGAGGGGAGCAGGGGTTTTCGTTTGACCGGCGGGGCATGGGATGGATAGACTCTTTCCCGGCCGGCGTCGGGCCGTCCAGGCGTCGGGACCCGGAGGGTGTGCGCTCCATGAATCTCGGCGAGATAGTCGGAATAGGGATCGCTCTCGGCATAGATTGCCTCGCGGTGTCGGCGGGGATTTCCGCAATGGCTCCGCCGGGTGTGGCCATCCTGGCGACCTGCCTGATGTTCGGCGCCTTCCAGGCCGGCATGGCGCTCGCCGGCATGCGGCCATACTCTGCGTGCTCGGGCTCGTCATGGTGTTGAAGCCGCCGGGACCGCCGGGGCGGCGGAGCCGTTCGCTGGGCCCCCTGCTGCTCGTCGGGGCCGCAGTCGGGGTCAGTCTCGACGCCCTGGGAGCCGGAGTGGCGATGGGACTCAGCGGGGCCGTATCCTTGGGCGCTGCCCTGCTCATCGGGGCCGTCTCGGTGGCGATGAGCGCAGGCGGCTTCGCCGGCGGGGCCGTCGTGGCCGCGCGCAGCGCGTCGGCGGCGAGGCTGGGAGGGCTGTTGCTCGTCGGCGTGGCCGCGGCGATGGTGGTGGCGGGCCTTCGGGGGCACGGCTAGGGACGGTCGGCCCGCATATGCGGACTCGAAGAGGAGGACGGAATGGGCGGTCGCTTCCGCGTGATGATGTGGATCGGCGTCGCCGGCCTCGCGTTGCTCGCGGTCGTCTACTTGCTCTTCGACTACTACGCCTCGCCGGGCTGGGAAGCGGAGCGGGCCGCGAAGCGCCGGGCGCGCGAGGAGGGCGAGCGTTTCGCGGCCGTGTTCGATTCGCTCTACCATGCCAGGCTCCTGCCCACGGCCTGGAGGAAGGGCGTCTTCACGAAGACCTGCTTCGACTCCGACTTCGAGGAGTGGACGCTGACGATAGCCGCGACCGACTGGCGCAACCGCGGCACGGCTTCGAAGAAGGACCTTGCGGCGACGTTGTGGGTCGCCTACCGGGGTGCGCGCGGCCAGGCCGGCGGCGACCCCGATGCCGGCCGGCTCGTCATCGAGGACAGTGACGGGAACAGGGTCGCCGTGTGCTCGGCTGACGGCGTGCGCATCCTTAGATAGGCCGCCGATGCGGCCCCGCGGCAAAAAAGTGCTAGGCTTTGGGCTTGACGGCGGGAGCGGATTATGAGTTAATTATCGTGTCCGCTGACTGAGCGGACTGTTAGGAAAGCGCGGGAACCTGTCTCTGGTCCCATGAAGGGGCTAGGGAGAGGTTCCCTTTTTGCATTTGGGGCATCGAGGAGGCGAGGGCATGAAGAGAGTTCTCATCGTCATCGTTACCATCGTGTCGCTCGTCGGGACCGCGGTTACGGCTGCGCATGCCCGGCGGGTTCCCACCAGGCCGGACGGGGACCCGGACGAGGTGCAGTCGGTGAAGCGGCACGAGGAGGTCTCGACGGGTTCGAGGCTTGCGTGTTCCCAGGGGCGGCCGGCTCGGAGGCCGTTGCAGAGGACCTGCAGCGGGCGCCGAAGGCGCCTTCACATCGAGGTCGGGTTTCCCGGGAGAGAGTTTTTCTTGGAGAAGTAAGCGGCAGACCAGCGGGGAGGTTTGGCAATGCGTGATCCGATGCGACCCGAGACTTCTGTCCAAGGAAGACAATTTCCCAGGGACGGGATTGATCGAGGCGGCACCGAGGAGCGGATCGACCTGGGGGATCTCTGCCTGTCGGTCGGCAATCTGCGTGACGCGCTCGCATACTATAAGGAGGCGCTGGCCAAGGTCGCGCGCGGCGACGCCGGCGCCAGGCGCGAGGTCATCCTCAGGGTGACGGACTGCCTGAGGAGGCAGGGCAAGCACGAAGACGCCCTCGCTTTCGTCTCGGACTTGACGGCGAGCTTCGAGGGAGGCGAGAGGCGCGATCTCCTGGCGGAAAAGGCGACGCTGTTGTGCCTGCTCGGCAGGTACGGCGAGGCGGCGGACGTGTGCGCCTCGGTGAGGGCGGAGGAGGAGACCGGGGCGAGGAGGGGGGACGCCCGCATCTACCTCGTGCTCGGCCACGTTCTGCTCAGGGTGTGCAGGTGGAAAGAGGCCGTGCGATGTTTCGAGCAGGCCGTGACGTTCGCGCGGATGTGCGGGGATGCGGTGTGCCTGGGCAACGCCCTCAACAATCTCGGCATAGCCTACAAGAACCTCTGCAGGTTCGACATTTCTTCGCGCTATCTCGACAAGGCCGTGGCCGCGGCGAGGCATGAGAGGAACGACGCCAGCCTCGCCGTCAGGCTCCTCAATCTCGCCAACACGGCCTTCAAGGCCGGCGCCGCGCGCAAGGCGCGCGAGGCGATAACGGAGGCTATAGCCATCGCCGAGTCCCTGAACCTGGGTCGCGTGAGGGTTCTCGGCCTGATCACGAGGGCGAGGATCGAGATGCTCGAGGGGGCGTACGGGCCCGCCCGGGGCCTGCTCGAGGAGGCCGTGGAGCAGGCCGAATCCTTGGAAGACCCCCGGGCGAGGGCCGTGGCCGGCGAGACGCTGGGCGAGCTTCTCACGCTGGCGGGCGACCTGGCCGGAGCCGGGTCGGTGCTCGATGAATGCGCGGCCCATGCGCCGCCCCAGTGCAGGGACGTCGAGGCCGAGGTGAAGTCGCGCATGGCCGACCTTCATCTGGCGCGGGGCGAGCGTTCCGCGGCCAGGCGCCTCGCCGAGGAAGCCATGAGGACGGCCGCGGAAATAGGCGACAAGTACGAGGTCGCCAGATGCCGGAGGACGGCGGCGCTCTCGGAGACGGACGGCTCCCGCCGCATCGCTGGGCTTAAGAAGGCCGAGGACCTCTTCAGGAGGATCGGCGCGGCCGCCGAAGCTGCGATCACGGCGCAGCACGCGGCGCGCGCATGTCAGGCCGCCGGCCGTCGGGGCGGCGAAGCGGCGGTATGCCATCTCGAGCGGGCGCTGGCCGGCTTCGAAAAGTGCGGCCTGACCGCGAGGAGCGCCGCCGTGCTCTGCGAACTCGCGCAGGCTTCTCTGGCCTCGGGGCGGCATGACGAGGCTCTGGAGTACATAGAGCGCGCCGAGCAAGTCGCCGAGGGCCGGGTGGCGGCGCTGGCCAGGGAGGTGCGCTCGAGGATAGACGCTGGCCTGTCGAGCGTGCTGGCGGCGTCGTCGCGCCCGATTCCCGGCTCGCCGCGCGAGGCTTTCGAGGCGCTGGCATCCCGGGCGGGAGTGTCCGGGCTCGTGCTCGCGGCGGGGCGCGCGGGCCGGCCGGCCGGAGTCGTCGAGGCATTCGGCCTCGCCCCGGGCCTTGCGGACGCGCTTGCGGCCCGGCTCGCCGGCGCGGTTTGCTCGACGACCTTCCTGAGCGATGTCGGGGCCGCATGGGCTGACTTCGACGCCGGTGACGTGCGGGCTCTGCTTGCGATACCGATCGAGGGCGGCGGGCGTATGGTCGTGCTGACCTGGGACCGCCCCGCCGTCGAGGAGTCCGTCTCGGCCGCGGCGCTCGTCACCGGGGCGAACTACGAATGCCGGCGGCTGCTCCCCGTCTTCGCCTCGGCGTTCTGCGAGGCGGAAGAGACGTCGCTTCCCGTCTGCATCTGCGGCATGCTGTCGGCCGACCCACGCATGAAGGACATCCTGTTCTCGCTGAGGAGCATCGCGGAGAGCACCGCCAACGTGCTGATCACGGGCGAGACGGGGACGGGCAAGGAGCTCGTCGCCAGGGCGATCCACATGCAGAGCGACAGGGCGGGCGGGCCCTTCATCGCCCAGAACTGCGCGGCCCTCCCCGAGCACCTGCTCGAGAGCGAGCTCTTCGGCTACAAGTCGGGTGCGTTCACGGGCGCGAAAGGCGAGAAGCCGGGGCTTCTGGAAGCAGCCGACGGGGGCGTGTTCTTCCTCGACGAGGTGGGCGAAGTCAGCCCGGTCGTGCAGGCCAAAATGCTGAGGGCCATAGAGGCCGGGGAGATCAGGAGGCTCGGAGAGACGGCCTCGCGCAAGATAGACGTGCGCTTCGTGAGCGCGACCAACCGCAACCTCCACGAGGACGTCGCCGAGGGACGGGTGAGGCGGGACCTCTTCTACAGGCTGAACGTGGTCTCGGTGTCGCTTCCGCCCCTCCGGGAGAGGGAGTCCGACATCCGCCTTCTCGCGCGGCTCTTCCTCGGGCGCTTCTCGGCGCGCGCGTCGAAGCCGATCGCCGGCATCGACGACGACGCCATGAGCGCGCTGGCCGGCTACGACTGGCCGGGCAATGTGCGCGAGCTGGAGAACGAGATCGAGCGGGCCGTGACCCTGACGCCCGCGCATGA
>JALGWA010000157.1 GCA_025774425.1 bacterium | reverse complement strand
GACTCGAGTACGACTACGACAACCTGAACCCCGTCGTCAAGCTCTCGTACGCGGGAGATGGCCCGGGCGGCGGCTACGTCGTGTCGCTTCTCGGGGACTACATATACAACTTCGACTCCGGGGACTCGGGCTTCCTCATCGGCTTCGGGTTCGGTCATCGGGAGGTTGAGGAGAGGGCTTTCTGGACGGCTCATTACAGCTACAGGCGTCTCGAGCGCGACGCCGTCATGGATGTCTTTCCGGACTCGGACTTTTACGGCGGCGCGACCGATGCGAGGGGCCACGAGGTGATCTTCAGGTGCGCGGTGGCCCATGGCGCGTTCATCGCGCTCGACTACTACCGGGCGGAGAGGATTGAGGGCGACAAGGACCCTCTGGACACTTTCCAGGCCGACTGCGAGTTCAAGTTTTGAAGGAGGTGCGACATGAGAAGAAGCGTCACCCTGGCCTGGGCGGCGATCCTGGCGCTGGCGTGCGCAGCCGCGGCTCCCGCCGCGGAAAGACGGATCGTCGGCGCCGGCGCGACGTTCCCCTATCCCCTCTATTCCAAGATGTTCGACGTCTACTACAGGCAGGAGGGCGTCAAGGTCAACTACCAGGCCATAGGCTCGGGCGGTGGGATCAGGCAGGTCCAGAGCAGGACCGTGGATTTCGGGGCCACCGACGCCTTCATCGGCGACGAGGAGATGGCGGCCTTCACGGGCGCCGTGCTCCACGTGCCCACGTGCTTGGGGGCGGTAGTCGTCACCTACAACCTGCCCGGCGGCCCGACCTTGAACCTCGCGCCGGACGTCGTCGCCGACATCTTCCTCGGAAAGCTGACCAGGTGGGATGACGAGCGCATCGTCGAGGCCAACCCGGGTGTTGGGCTTCCCGACATGGGCATAGTGGTCGTCCGCCGTTCCGACGGGAGCGGGACGACTTTCATCTTCAGCGATTACCTGAGCAAGGTGAGCCCCGAATGGAAGGAGACAGTGGGCGCCGGCAAGGTGGTCAATTGGCCCTGCGGCCTCGGCGCCAAAGGCAACCCGGGTGTCGCGGGTCTCGTAAAGCAGCTCCCGGGCTCGATTGGCTACGTCGAGCTCGTCTACGCGGTCTCCAATGGCATGCCCGTCGCCAACATCCGGAACAGGTCCGGCAGGTTCATCGCCCCGACCGTCGAGTCGGTCAGCCAGGCGGCGGACACGGAACTTCCCGATGACATGCGCGTGTCGATCACCGACACCGGGGCCGAAGGCGGCTACCCCATCAGCGGATTCACCTGGGTCATCTTCTACAAGGAGCAGGACTACGCCGGCAGGACCCTGGAGCAGGCGAGGGATCTCATCGACCTCGTCTGGTGGATGACGCATGAAGGGCAGAAGCTGGCCGAGCCGCTTCACTATGCGCGGCTCGGCGAGGTCGCCCTCAGGAAGGCCGAAACCCTGGTGAGATCGGCGGTGTACGGCGGCGAGCCCATGCTCGCGGGGGAGGCCCGTCCCGCGAGTGCGGCCGAAGCCGGACGGTAGAGGCCGGAATGTGGGGAACAGGGACGGTGCGGGGCGGCGCGCCCGCAACGTCGGAGGCGGTCTTCGAGCGCCTGCTCCACATCTCGGGCGCGGGCATCCTCGCCCTGCTCGCGGTGGTCTTCGTCACGCTTCTCGTGCACTCCTTCCCCGCGGTCAAGGACCTTGGCGCCGCCTTTCTCTACGGCCGCGTATGGGACCCCGTGGGCGGCGAGCACGGGGCGCTCCCCTTCGTTCTCGGCACACTGTTCACTTCATTCCTGGCGCTCGGGATTTCGATGCCGTTCTCGCTCGCGATCTCCATATATCTCGGCGAGTACTGCACGGAAGGCCCGTTCTCCTCCTTCCTGAGGAGCGCGGTCGACCTGCTGGCGGGGATCCCTTCTGTGATATACGGTTTCTGGGGGCTCTTCGTCCTCGTCCCGCTCGTCAGGTCGCTCCAGATCAAGCTCGGGGCCATGCCCTACGGCGTCGGCGTCTTCACGGCCTCCCTCGTCCTCGCCATCATGATAGTACCGTACTCGGCCTCGCTCGGCCGCGAGGTCATACACCTGGTGCCGGCCGACCAGAAGGAGGCGGCCCTCGCCCTCGGTGCGACACGGGCGGAGGTCGTGAGAAAGGTGATACTGCCGTATGCGCGGTCGGGCATACTTGCCGGCGTCCTGCTGGCCTTGGGGCGCGCCCTCGGGGAGACCATGGCCGTTACGATGGTCATCGGGAACTCCAACGTCGTGCCGCAGGGCCTGTTCAGCCCGGCGAACACCATGGCCGGCGTGATAGCCAACGAGTTCGCGGAGGCGACGGGGAGCGTGTACCTGTCGGCGCTCGTCGAGATCGGCCTGCTCCTCTTCGTCGTCGGCACCGCCGTCAACATCCTGGGGCGCCGTGTTATCAAGCGGGCGAGCGTGGAGGCGGCATGAGGGAGGAACGCCGCATTGTGGTCAGGGTCGCCTGGGACAGGTTGTTCTCGGCGGCGACGGCGCTGCTGTCCTACTTGTCGCTCATCCCCTTGTTCCTCATTCTCTACTACATAGGAAGGAGGGGGATATCGGCCGTGGACTGGGATTTCTTCACGAGCCTCCCTGCGCCTGTCGGGGAGACGGGGGGCGGCGTCTCCAACGCACTCGTCGGCAGCGCCGTGTTGATCGGCGTCGCCTGCGTGCTCGCGGTGCCCGTCGGCATCGCCGCGGGCGTCTTCCTCTCGGAGTACGGCAAGTCGAGGCTCGCCGGCGCTGTGCGCCTCGCCGTCGACGTATTGCAGGGGATCCCGTCGATCGTGATCGGCATCATCGCCTACCTGTGGATCGTGAGGCCTATGCGGGGATTTTCGGCTCTCTCGGGCGGCGCCGCGCTCGCGATGCTGATGCTGCCTGTGGTCGTCAGGTCGACCGAGGAGACGCTCAGGCTGATCCCGTCGGCGCTGCGCGAGGCCTCGCTCGCGCTCGGCGTGCCGCGCCACAGGACCGTACTCAAGGTCATTCTGCCGGCCGGCCTGAGCGGCATCCTGACAGCAGTGATTCTCGGAGTCGCCAGGATATCCGGCGAGACGGCGCCGCTTCTCTTCACGGCTTTCGGCAGCCCCTTCATGGAATGGAATGTGTTAAGGCCGATGAATTCACTACCCCTCATGATATTCAACTATGCAACGAGCCCTTACCCCGAGTGGCACGCGCTTGCATGGGGCGCATCGTTCGTTCTGGCCGTCTTCATGTTGTTGATGAACTTGGTAGCTAAGGTGATGGCGAGAAGATGGAAGATACGATTCTGAGGATTGAGAACCTCTGCGCCTTCTTCGGCGACCACAGGGTGTTGTCCTGCGTCAACCTGTCGGTTCCCAGGAACAAGACCACGGCGGTCATGGGGCCGTCCGGATGCGGCAAGACCACGCTTATAAGGTGCATCAACCGCATGCATGAGCTCGTGCAGGGCGCGAGCACCACCGGCCGCATATTGCTGCACGATGATGACATCCACCGGATGAATCCGATCGTCGTCCGGCGCAGGATAGGCATGGTGTTCCAGAAGCCCAATCCCTTCCCGACGATGAGTATATATGACAACGTGATCGCAGGGTACAAGTTGAACGGCGTAAGGCTGGGCAAGGCCGAGAGCGACCGGATCGTCGAGGAGTCGCTCGTCAAGGCCGCCCTGTGGGACGAGGTCAAGGACATCATACACCGGAAGGGCACCTTTCTTTCGGGCGGGCAGCAGCAGAGGCTCTGCATTGCGCGCTCGCTGGCCATGGCGCCCGAGGTGCTGCTTCTCGATGAGCCGACGTCGGCACTGGATCCCAAGGCGACTTCACGGATAGAGCAACTCATATTCGAACTCAAGAAGGACGTGACCGTGTTGCTGGTCACCCACAACATGGCCCAGGCCGCCCGGGTCTCGGACTATACGGCCTTCGTCTATCTCGGCGAGCTCGTGGAGTTCGGCCCCACGGAGAAGCTTTTTACGGTGCCCGAGGACCGGCGGACGGAGGAATACCTTACGGGGAAATTCGGCTAGGAGATAAGGATGCTGCAGGAGAGGATAACGGCGCTCAAGCGCGAGCTCGTCCGCTACGCCGGGCTCGCCGAGAGCATGATCGAAAAGGCGACGGGGGGACTTCTCGGGAAGAACGCGGATCTGTTGACCGAGGTGATCGAAGCGGACGAGCCGCGGGCCAACGAGCTCGAGGTCGAGATCGACGAGCTCTGCACAGAAGTGATCGCCCAGTTTCAGCCGAGGGCGAAGGACCTGCGCACGGTGCTGATGATCATGAAGATGAACAACGATCTCGAGAGGATGGCCGACCACGCCGTCAACATAGCGAAGAGCGGCGCCTATCTCATCGAGAGACCCCCCGTCAAGCCCTACATCGATATTCCGCGCATGGCGGCGACGGCGATGAAAATGCTCAAGGACAGCATAACCGCCTTACTAGAGGGAGACGTGAGCCTAGCGAGGGATGTCTGCGAGCGCGACGACGAGGTCGATGCGCTGGCCGCCCAGGTCTTAAGGGAGCTCGTGACTTTCATGGTGGCCGATCCGAGGACGATAGAGCGCTCGCTCCACCTGCTCCGCGTCTCCGGCAACCTGGAGCGCCTCGCAGACCTTTCGACCAACATCTGCGAGGATGTCATCTTCATGGTCGAGGGCACCGTGATCAAGCATCACTTCGACCAGGAGCCCGATGCGGACGGGGCCGCCTGAGCGCGGTGGGCGCTCCCGTCGCGAGCGGGCAGTATTTCGTCGTGTTCACGCTCGAGGGCGACCTGGCCGCCACCGTGCGCATCACGGTTCTCCGGTAAGCGGGAAGG
>JALGWA010000156.1 GCA_025774425.1 bacterium | reverse complement strand
GGGACAGCGCGACGGCCAGAAGTACCGCGAGCACGATACTCGGTAACCATCTGTCCATCTCTCCCTCCCTTCGGCACTTACGGGAGCGCCGAAACGGCAGCACTCTTCCACGGGGCTAGTGTACCACACTTGCCGCCCTTGTTCAATACGGAACATGCGCCGATCACGGGCGCCGGGTTCCCTCGCGGCACCGGCTTCGGCGAATCCTGATCACAAATGGGCATCGAAAGGCAAGAAAACCAAGACATTCCATACAAACCTCTTGACCCTTTCCCGGCGGGCCGGGCCGCGTTTGACATGGGATTGGAATTGCGATATACTTTGTATGGAAAGTAGTGCAACGTCGCATTCGCGACAACCTGAAGGCAGGGCCCCCAGGGACCCCTACCTTGTCAAATAGAGGTCCACGGAGGGGACGGACGGAGCAGGAAGCTCTCAGAAGATCGAGTAACCGGAGGTAACACAATGATGTACAAGAAACTAACGCTTGTTGTGTTCTTGGCTGTGGCGGTTCTGGTAACCTTTGCCGCGATGACCGGTGCCGAAGCGGCCGGGCAGAAAGCCAGACCGGCCAGGGAACGTGCTTCCGAGACCACAACGGTCGACGAAGAACCGCCCGTGATCACATGTCCGCCTGATGTGACGTTCGAATGCGACGCCGTCGGCGACTTCGGGGAAGCCACGGCGACCGACAACAGCCAGGTGCCCCCCGTAATCACCTACGAGGACGAGATCGTGTGGCGGCGCTGCGAGTATGAGTACACGATGATACGCACGTGGACCGCCACCGACGGGAGCGGGAACTCGTCCTCCTGCCAGCAGAGGATAAACATCAACGACAGCACGGCACCCGTGATCATCTGTCCGGGCGACACGACAATCGCATGCGAGGACGTGGACGACCTTCCCCACGCGGTCGCCTGGGACAACTGTGTCGATGATCTTCATATGGACTACGAACCCGTCCGCGCCGACGACCCCGACCTGTTCGACGTGCTGATCCGGACATGCGAAGTGACGGACGGATGCTGCAACAAGGTGGGCTGCTATCAGCGGGTGACCCTGATCGACACCATACCGCCGGTCCTCGAATGCGCCCCCGACGACACGATCTCCTGCCAGGAAGAGCCCGTGTTCATAGACCCCGTCGCCACCGACCAGTGCGAGCGGCAATGCGTGGTCGAGGTCTTGAGCTCAGGCCAGAGCATCGATCCCACGACGGGCGCCGAGATATTCACGAAGTGCTGGAAAGCGTATGACAACTTCGGCAACGAGTCCGAGACTTGCTGTCAGACGATCGTGCGCCTGCCGTGCGAGGGCGGGACCTGCACCTTCACGCAGGGCGGCTGGGGCAGCGGCTGTCCCAAGCCCCAGCAGGACGACCCGAATTCAACCCAGCCCGGCTGCATAAGGGACTACTACTTCGGCACCGTCTTCGGCACGGACGGAGTGACGATAGGCATACCCGACGGCGATACCTACGGCGCCACGTGGACGAGCGCGGAAGCCGTCAAGGACTTCCTGCCCGCAGGAGGAACGCCGGGCCAGCTGGGGGACGACCTCACCGATCCGACATCGACTTCCGCCGGCGTGCTAGCCGGCCAGATCCTCGCGCTTCGCCTGAACCGCGAGTACTCCTGCGCCGGCATATTCAACATAGCCCTCAACCCGGACGCGGCGTGCCTGGGGTCGATGGTGATTCCGGAGGAATGCCGCGGCAAGTTCGGCGGGATGACCGTCGATGACTTCCTCGCCCTGGCCGACCAGGCGATCGCGGGCGTGCCCGGGGTCCTCGATGCGTACGGAGCGGGCTTCTCCGATCTCAACGAGACGGCGACGTGCCTCAACGAGTATTTCAACGACTGCGGAGACGGCGACTTCGAGAGCGCACAGGGCGCGGACAGGCCTGCGCCCTCAGCGGCGGGTGTGCCGCCCGAGGTCGCCATCAAGTCGGTCCGGCCGAACCCGCTCAACAGCAGCACGACCATACAGTATGCGCTGCCTTCGGAAGGCCGGGTCACAATGGAGGTATTCGACATCCAGGGCAGGAGAGTCGCCGGCCTCGTCGACGGGTACAAGGCGGCCGGCTACCACGGCGTGATATGGAACGGGCGGGACAGCGCCGGCGGCGCAGCCGCCCAGGGTGTCTACTTCCTGAGGCTCAGGTTTGAGGACGGGCCTGCGATCATGCACAAGCTGATCAAGGTCCAGTAAGCGGAAACAAGACAAAAGGGGCGGCCGGGGCCGCCCCTTTTTCTCCGCCAGCCGCTTATCTGACCACCATGATCTTCCCGGTAACCACCTCTTTCGAAGTCTCAAGGCTGGCGAAGTAGACACCGCTCGCCACTCTCTCGCCGTACCTGTCGCAACCGTCCCAGTCGACCGAGAAGGTGCCGGCGGCGCTTGACTCCTCGACGAGCGTGGTGACGGCACGGCCGGTGACGTCGAAAATGGTCAGCCTGGCATGACCGGCCTCGGGCACGCAGTAGACGATCGTCGCCTCCGAACCCGTGGTGAGAACGCTCGGCGGGTTGATGGCCGCGGTCGTCACTTGCGGCCCGTCGTCGACCGGCACCTTCTTCGCGGTCTTGCCCATCACGCGGACCGTGTCAGCGCCCTCGAACATGTCCTCGCCGACCAGCCCGCTGACCACGAGCTCCACCCAGCCCGTCTCGTCGACGGCGTCGAGAACGGCCTGTCTCCGGAACTTGACCATGCGATCCGGTATGCCGTCACCGTCGAAATCCCCCACGCCGGTGGGGGCCTGCTCGGCGGCGACCTCACCGTTGATCGTCACCGTCGAGACGTCGATGTCGCCGACATCGTATCCGGCTTCGAGCTCTATGTAGCACGTTATGTACCGGCCGCGGCTCTTGACATTCAAGGTCTCCGGGGTGATGTCGACGGCCGCCTCCACCGCCACGGCGGATGAGACGCAGCCGATATCACCGGCACCCACCAGCCCGCACTCCGGATGGCTTATCCCCGAACACGGGGAGCAGTCGGCTATCGTGAATGGTGCGTCCGGATTGTCCTCGAGACAGAACAGCGGATCGAGACACATGTTGCCGTTGACGCCCAGCTGGTTGGCGATGGACCCCGTCCAGTCGCCGTCGGCATTCCCGTAGATGTCGCAGCAGTAGAAAGTGGGAATGCTGAAGGCGTCGCCCACGCTGACGGCCGCCCCGCTCAATGTATACGAGATGATCGAGTTGTGGAACTCGGGGTCGGAATCATCGGTCGAGTAGATCGAGCCGCCCCTCGTGGCCGCGTTCTCGAAGAACGTAATGTTCGAGAGGACGGGCCGCGAACTGCCGCCGCAGTACAGCCCGCCGCCGGCATGCGTGGCCACATTACCGGCGATGATGCAGTTGCGTATGGTCGGCGACGCCCTCCAACACCAGATGCCTCCGCCCTCATAGCCGTAGCCGTTGATGATCATCACGCTTTCGAGCACGGAACCCGGGCCCTCGCCCGAGTAGAAGAGGAATCCCCTGCTGTAGGTATTCCCGCTGCCCTGGCAATCGATCACACAGTCAAAGGGGTTGCCGCTCGCCGAAGCGATGGTGATCGCCTTGCCGTTGTAGGAGATGTCGGTGTTGCCGCTGCCTGTGTAGACGCCGTCGGCAAGCAGCACGATGTCGCCTGGCGCCGCCAGGTCGACGCCCGCCTTGATCGTCGGCGCATCGCCCGAGCCGTCCGGGCTTATGTTCCAGATGCGCGCCGAGGCCGGCGCCGACAGGGCGATGACGGTGATCACCGCTGCCAGAATGGTCCGTTTCATTAGCGCTCCCTCCTTCCACAGTTCCCGTCGACCGGGGTGTTCACCCCACACTTGAGGCTCCTGACGATGGATCTCCCTCCGGGGACCGTGCAGCGGACCGTCGCTAAGTGCTTTCGGCAACCATCGGCATTGCAGAGTGCAACGGCGCCCGCACCAGGACACCCCCCGGCCCCGCCGCCGCATGGTCTGCATGAAGCCGAATCACCGCTGTTCCAGCCCCTCTTTCCTCTACTGCTTACGATTTCTATTCAACTGGCGCTTCACGTGGGGGAGTGAGACGCAAGAAGCGTGCCGCCCCATCCGATGTCGCCCGCACGGGAACCGGAGTCGGGCCGGGCGGCGCGGGCCGTACCCGCGGACCACCAAACGAGAGGGCCGCGGGCGACGAGACGGCGTGCCCGCCGCCCCTCGGTCGGGGGAACGCCCGGCCGGGGGCGCTCGTCCCGGATTGTGGGTAAAGCACGGGGCCCGACGGCCGTCGGGCCCGGTGAGGTGAAAGCAAAAGGGGCACCGCAGGGTGCCCCCCAAAGGTACGAATCTACTACCTGTACAGCGCCTTGATCGTTCCCCACGTCGCCCCGTCGACGGCCGTCGGGCAGTCGGGACAATCAGGCGTGTTCCACTCCCATCCATCGAGCGGGAGGTCCTGCGTCGTCCCGGAGTCATCGATGGTGAAGCTGTGGTTGCCGGTGCTCTCCCATGTCACGCAATCGTCCTTCTTGTACTTGTACTCGACAAAGGGATTGCTCCCGGCGGGGAACAGCACGTCGACCTCATAGAGGTTCGGGCTCAGGGACGGACAGGTCTGGACCATGGTGACACCGTCACCCCAGCTCGTCAGCTCCGGCGCCGAGCCGGTCACGCACACGTCCCCGGACGTGGTGACGCCCTCCGTCAGACACAGGTGGAATGTCACCGTGACATCCCGGGAAGTCACGACCGTGATGGGCAGGAAGAAGTTCGGGTCGTTCCCGTTCTGGTCCTGCCCGTAGCACTCCGTACTGTCCGTGACATCGAGCACCCGGACGTAGAACTCGACGGTGTCGCA
>JALGWA010000155.1 GCA_025774425.1 bacterium | reverse complement strand
GCAAGAGACTTCTTCATCTTCTCTTCGGTCTCCTCGAGAACCAGTTCAATCATTCGACACCCCCTCGACTACGGTTCCGATCGGCTCTCCCAACACGACTCTCCTTATGCTGTCCTGCTCGCGGACGTTGAAGACTACAACCGGAATGTTCCTGTCCTCGCAGAGAGAGAGAGCCGCCCTGTCCATGAAATTGAGTCTGAGATCGAGAGCGTCCTTGAAGCTGAGGCGCTCGAAACGGGAGGCGGCGGGGTCGAGCATGGGGTCGGCCGAGTACACTCCGTCGACCTTGGTCGCCTTGAGCAGGGCGTCCGCCCCGGTCTCGGCCGCGCGTATCGCCGCGGCCGTATCGGTCGTGAAAAACGGGCTTCCGGTCCCGCCGGCGAAGACGACCACCCGGCCGGCCGCGAGATGTTCGGCGGCGATGTCGGGATTGTAGGCCGCGGCGAGCGTTCCCACGGGTATGGGCGACATGACGACGACCTCGACGCCCTCGCGCCGCCCGACGTCGCGTATGGCCAGCCCGTTGATCACGGTGCCGAGCATGCCGATGTAGTCGGCCGTGATGCGCGTGAGCCCCGAGCTCCCGGAGTCGCAACCCCTGAGGATATTGCCCCCGCCGACGACGATGCCCAGGCTCGTCCCGAGGTCCATGACGGCCCTGACCTGCCGGAGGACCCCGGCTATCAGTGCGGTGTCGACGCCGTCACCGGCGGAACCGCCCAGCACTTCGCCGCTCAGCTTGAGAATTACCCTCTTGTAGAGAGGGGCGGTCACGTGCTACCTCTCGTTGCTTATGACTCCTGACCGAGCTCGTATCTGGTGAATCTCCTCACCACGACATTCTCGCCGACTTTGCCCGCGAACTCCCTGACCAGGTCGCCGACGGTCCTGTCGGGATCCTTGATGTACTCCTGCTCGAGGAGACATGACTCCTGGACGAACTTCTCGAGCTTGCCCTCGATTATCCTGTCGACCACGTTCTCCGGCTTGCCTTCCTCGAGCGCCAGCGCCCTGTATATTTCCCTCTCGCGCTCGACGACGGCCGGGTCCAGGTCTTCGCGGGAAACGGAGAGCGGATTGGAAGCCGCTATCTGAAGCGCTATCGCGTGCACGAGATCGGCGAACTCGGGCGTTCTCGCCACGAAATCGGTCTCCGAGTTGACTTCGACGATGACGCCGATGCGGTTCCCGGGGTGGACATATGTGTGGATCAGGCCCTCTGCGGCCTTCCTGTGCGTCAGCTTGGCCGCCTTGTCCTGGCCCTTCTTCCGCAGGTACTCGACGGCTTTCTCGATGTCGCCGCCGCTCTCTTGGAGGGCCGCCTTGCAATTCATGATTCCCGCACCCGTCTTCCCGCGCAGCTCCTTGATCTTGTCCATCGATATCTCCATGAATCCCTCCAGGACTACTCTTCCGGTTTCTCCGCGGCCCCGGCCGCCTCCACGGCCACGTCCCCGGCTTCCCCGTCCTCCGGCACCGCGGCACCCTCGGACTTGAGGCCCTTCGCCTCGGTCGCGGCGTTCGAGACCGCCCTCGCAAAGAGCCTGATCGACCGAATGGCGTCGTCATTGCCCGGCACGGGGAAATCGATGGAATCGGGATCGCAGTTGGTGTCGACGATGCCGATGATCGGGATGCGCAGCCTGTTGGCCTCCGCCACCGCTATTCTCTCTTTCCTCGTGTCGACTATGAAGACGAGCCCAGGCAGGCCTTCCATGTCCCGGATCCCGTCGAGCACCTTCTCCAACTTGGCCTTCTGCTTCATCAGCATGGTGCCTTCCTTCTTGGAGAGCGCCGCGATCCTCCCGTCGGCCTCCATGGCTTCCAGGTCCTGGAGTCGCTTGACGTTGTTCCTGATCGTCTTGTAGTTGGTCAACATGCCCCCGAGCCAGCGCTCCGTGACGTAGGGCATGCCGCATCTCCTCGCCTCTTCCCTGATGACGTCCTTGGCCTGCTTCTTGGTGCCGACGAACAGGATCTGCTTGCCGCCCCCGACGACTTCCTTGACTTTCTTCAGCGCGTTCTCGAGAGCCTCGAGAGTCTTCTGGAGGTCGATGATATAGATGCCGCTTCTCTCGACGAAGATGTACCGCTTCATCTTCGGGTTCCATCTTCGCTTCTGATGACCAAAATGAACGCCTGCTTCGAGCAGGCTCTTCATGGTGACCCCTTCAACAGCCATGTCTTACCTCGCTTTTGGGTTTCGCCTCCGCCTCCCTATCCTCATCCACCGGACCACCGGTCCGGACCCGGAGAGGAACCGGGAGACGTGTGAATTGACACTTTACCTCTTGGAGAACTGGAATCTCTTCCGCGCCCCGGGCTGCCCGTACTTCTTCCGCTCGGTCATCCTGGGGTCACGGGAAAGGTATCCCGCATCTCGCAAGGGCTTCCGAAGCGTCTCGTCCATCGCCGCCAGCGCCCTGGCCAGACCCATCCGGACCGCGCCGGCCTGCCCGGACTTGCCGCCTCCCCGGACGTCCGCGATGACGTCGATCCTGTCGGCCGAAGGACAGAGCCTGAGCGGCTCTTCGGCGTGAATCGTAGTCCCGTCCCTGTCGAAATACTCACGGAAGGTGCGGACGTTGACGAGCCGCCTGCCGCCGCCCTCCCTGATGATCACCCTGGCCACCGACTCCTTCCTCCTGCCGGTCGCCCTGCTCAGCTGCTTCAAGCACTCACCTCCCCACTGATTCCAATTCGAGTTTCTCCGGCTTCTGGGCCTCGTGAGGATGCTCGGCCCCGCCGTAGACTCTGAGCTTCTTCGCCATCTTCCTGCCGAGCTTCGTATGAGGGAGCATGCCCCTTATCGCCTTCTCTACGACCACCTCGGGTTTCCGGGCCATGAGCTTCTCGTAACTTATCCTCTTGAGACCCCCGGGATAACCCGAATACCTGGTCATCTCCTTCTGCTCGAGCTTTCTCCCCGTCAACACGATCTTGGACGCGTTGATCACGATCACGTGGTCGCCGATGTCGACATGCGGGGCGTACTGAGGCTTGTGCTTCCCTCTCAATATGCCCGCCACGCGGCTCGCCAGCCGGCCCAGCACCTGCCCGTCCGCGTCGACGACGTACCACTTCCGCTCCACGGTTTCCATGTACTCCTCCCCGTGCATTCCGTGATAATCGTGGCTTTTCATGCAATCTAACACCCCGGTGGTGCTCCTGTCAACAATTTCGAGGGGCCGGACATGGAGAATGCGCAGTCGAGGGCGGCGGGGTCCCGGAACGCGCATCTACCCGATCTCGAAGGGAGGTCTGAAAAGACCCCTCTCCGTTATGATCCCCGTGACCAGGTCGGCCGGGGTGATGTCGAAGGCCGGGTTGGCCGCCTTCACGCCTTCGGGAACCACCCGCGTCCCGGCGATAGTCGTCACTTCCTCACCGTCCCTCTCCTCTATGGGTATCCGGTCACCCGTCATGATACCCACGTCTATGGTGGACGACGGGGCGGCCACGTAGAAGGGCACGCCGTTCGCGCCGGCGCTCAGGGCGACTCCGTAGGTGCCTATCTTGTTGGCGAAATCTCCATTCGACGCGATGCGGTCGGCGCCGACGAAGACGATATCGACCTTGCCGCTCGCCAGCATCAGATGCGCGGCGGAATCGCACACCACCGTGACGTCTATCCCGGCATGCTTGAGTTCCCAGGCCGTAAGCCTCGCCCCCTGGAGAAGCGGCCTCGTCTCGTCCGCGATGACGCTGAGGCGGGTTCCCCGCGAGTGCGCGACGTATACGGGGGCGATGGCGGTGCCGTAGCCCGAGGTGGCGAGCCCGCCGGCGTTGCAGTGGGTCAGCACCGTGAAGCCGTCCTCGATGAGGTCGGCCCCGATCTCGCCGATCCTGCAGCCCATGTCGAGATCCTCCCGGTATATGCGCAGGGCCTCGTCCTCGAGCGAACCCGCGGTCTTCGCCGGGGAGGCCCGGGCCCTGCCGGCGTCCAGGACTCTCTCCATCCTCCGGAGCGCCCAGGAGAGATTGACGGCCGTCGGCCTGGTCGCCTCGAGATCGCCTATGGCTCGGGCCACCTTGGCCTCGAAGACGTCCCAAGGAGAAGCCGCCCAGCGCCCGGCCTCGACGGCGACGCCCATCGCCGCGGCGATCCCTATGAGGGGCGCACCTCTCACCGCAAGCGTCCTTATGGCGTCGGCGAACTCCGCGGCCTCCGAAAGCACGACATGCGTCTCGGCCTGCGGCAGGTCCCTCTGATCGATGATGCGCACCGACCCGCCGAGCCACTCGATGGGTTTCACCGGCGGTTCCCGCATCTCTACTCCCCCATTACCTGCACGATCACCTTTCTCCTTCTCGACTTGTTGTCGAAGTCTATGACGACTATCTGCTGCCACGTGCCGAGAAGGAGCTTCCCGGATCTGACCGGAACGGTCAGCGAGGCTCCGAGGAGCGCCGCCCGGACATGGGAGAAGCCGTTGCCGTCCCCCCATGTCGCGTCATGCGCGTAGGCGGCGCCGCGCGGGACCAGGTTCTCGAAGAGCGCGGGGATATCCTTGAGAAGCCCCGGCTCGTACTCGAGCGTCGTGACACCGGCCGTCGAGCCGGGAGTGAATACGGTGACCGTGCCGTCGCTTATGCCCGACCGCTCCAGCAACCCGGCGACCGTACCTGTCACGTCCCTGACGTCGCAGTATCCGTTCGTCGCGATGCTGAACTCATGCGTCTCAACCGCCATGGGATCCACCTCCGGGTCTTCCCGTCAGGTCCCTGAGAAGACGAAGCAATTTCGCGAGTGGAAGGCCGACGACATTGAAGTAGCAGCCGTCCACGGCCTCCACGATCGCTGCGCCGTAACCCTGTATGCCGTAGGAACCGGCCTTGTCCAT
>JALGWA010000154.1 GCA_025774425.1 bacterium | reverse complement strand
GAGCACCGGCAGCGGCCCCGCGGTCCACAGCGTCAGCATCGGGTTTATGGAGAGCATCATCACCAGGCTGAACAGGATCAGCGTAAGCGACTCGTAGCAGCGGAAGACCCCGCTGCAGGCGAACCACGCAAGTTTCCCCTCCGAAACGTCGTCGGTCAGTCTTGTCACGAGATCGCCGGTTTTGAACCTGTTGAAAAAGTCCGGTCCCTTCCCGGTGATGCCCTCGAAGGCGCGCTGCCTGAACTCCCGCTCCAGTGTGACGTTCATGTACGCGCGGTGCCCTACCAGTATCGAGCGCACTATGAATCCCGCCAGCCCGAAGAGAATGAGCATGACCACGTAATTGCCGATATCGCCCTGCCCCAGGTACTCGATGAACTCGCTCAGGGACACCAGCCTCGTCGGCCTCGTCTCTCCCGACTTCAGCAGGTCGAATATGTTCTTGAGGAGAATGGGCTGCACCACGAGGAAAGCGCTCGACACGAACGACAGCGTGAGCAACACGGCGAGCGCCCGCTTGTGATTGCTGTAGTAGCGCCAGAACCATCCCAGGTACTTCATCATGACTTCTCCACCCCCAGTCCCTGGTTCGCCGTGAACTGGAGTTTCACCAGATCCGAGTAGTATCCACCCCGCTTGACGAGCTCGTCATGCCTTCCGCGTTCGATGATTTCGCCCTCGCGGATGACGAGGATCCGGTCGACGTTGCGTATGGTCGAGAGCCTGTGCGCGACGACTATCGACGTCCGCCCGCGCATCAGCGTTTCAAGGCCGTCCTGTATGAGCCGCTCGGTTTCCGGATCCACCGAGCTCGTCGCCTCATCGAGCACGAGCACCTCCGGATCGAAGGCCAGGGCCCGCGCGAAAGAGAGCAGCTGGCGCTCTCCGCGGCTCAGATTGGCCCCCCGCTCCGAAAGCTCGGTCTCGTACTTCTCGGGCATGGCCTCGATGAACCGGTCGGCCGACACCATGCGGCAGGCCCGGATCACCTTCTCCCTGTCGCCGCCGTTGCCCGAGAGCGACACATTGCTCGCGACGTCGCCGGGAAACAGGAAGACGTCCTGAAGCACGAGCCCGAACTTGCTGCGGAGCTCGGGAAGCCTCACGTGCCGGATGTCGATCCCGTCGACAAGTATCCTCCCCTTCTGCGGGTCGTAGAACCTGAGGAGCAGGTTGATCACCGTGGACTTGCCCCCGCCCGTGATCCCGGCGAGCGCGAAGCGCGCGCCCTTGGGAATCCTGAAGGAGACGTCCTTGAGGGCGTAGTTCTCGTCGTTCGTGTAGGAAAACCAGACGTTCTCGAACACTATCTCGGACTCGAGCCCGGCCCATTTCACCGGCTTCACCGGGTCCGGCACCATCTCCTCGCAGTCGAGCAGGCCGAATATGCGCTTCGCCCCGGCCACGGCCTTCTGCACGACCGCCAGTTCCTCCGCGGCCATGAACACCGGCTCGAACAACATGCGCACGTAGGTGATGAACATGACCAGCGTCCCGATCGTCAGCCCCGTCACCCCGACCCGCCTGGAGCCGAAGTAGAGCACCAGCGCTATGACGAGCGTCTCCGCGAAGAAGAGGAAGTTGAACATCACGACGACGATGAGCTCGGCCGTGACCTGCGGCTTGTACTTCGCGCGGTTGATTTCGTTCATCTTCCGCTTGACGTCCTCCGCCCGGCCGAATATCTGGATCACCTGCATCCCCTGCAGGTACTCCGTGAGCGCCGCAGTGACATCCGCCATGCGCTTCCTTATCACGAGCCACATGGGCGTCGTCGCCTTGAGGTAGAAGTACAGCGCCACCGTCACCACGGGGAGCAGCATCAGCACAACGAGCGCGAGCCCCGGTGCGACTATGAACATCCAGATGAACATTCCGGCGATGAGCAGCACGGAGCCGACCATGGCCACGACGGTGTTGGTGAACATCATCCGCAGCGCCTCGGTGTCGGACTCCACGCGCGCCATCAGCCTGCCCGGGGGGTTCCGGTCGAAGAACGATATGGACAGCCTGAGAATGTGGTTGAACAGCCGCCGCCTCAGCACGATCATGACCTTCTGCCCGATCATCTCCATCCTGAGCCGGAACAGGTAATTGGTGACCAGGAACAGGACCTGGAGGAGGACGTACATCCCCACGGTGCCGAGGAGCCCCCTGTAATCCCGGCCGGCTATGTCCACGTCGATCGCGCGACGGACGAGATTGGGCCCCGCCACGTGCGCAACCTTCGAGAGCGCGAGCAGGACAAAGCATATCGCCAGCCACTTGCGATGCGGCTTGAGAAGCGGCAGCAACCTCCCCAGCGCCCTCCTCGAGGTCATGCCGTCATGCTTTTCGTCTTCGTAATACGCCCAGTCCATCTTCTATCTCCCAAAAAGAGCCCACCTGCCTCGATCCGCCCAACAAAAAACCCGCCGGACCTCGTCTCGGGTCCGGCGGGCTGACTTGAGCCCTTGTGCAGCATCAGGTAGGCCGCTTGACATGACCTCCGTAGCCCGCGGACCGCTCGCGAGAGACCCCCACACCGGTCGATCCCGGTATGAGAAGGTGGTTACCGCCGACCAATGCACGCCTCCATTGCTCGCTCTCCCTTCCGGCTGACCGCCAAGCTACGACTGAACGATGCGTCGTCCCGCCTCGATATCCCACACAGCCCTGGATCGGCATCATTCATTGCCAGTTTACACGAACCCGGGATTTTGTCAAGCTCGAAAAAGCCCATCCCGGCTCCACCGGGCGGAACCGCCCGGTCTATCGCCTGAAGAGGTTTATCAGCAGAGTCAGTACGATGCTTATGAGCACCATCGAGACGACGGGGATCACGACCCTGGTCCTGTCCGTCTCGATGCGTATGTCCCCCGGCAACCTGCCGAACCATGAGAACAGCCAGGGAGCGAAGTGCAGCATCGCCCCCACGGCGATCAAGACCAGTCCCGCCGCCATCAACCAGCGTGCCACTCCTCGTACCTCCCCGTGGAGTGGAACGCCCCGGCGCGCCGAGTGTTCCCCCGCACGCCCCACGCACCCTCAGAGCGGTGCGTCCCGCGGCGCCCCTAGCGGACTCGCGTCACCTCGAGCTCCGTCCGGATCTCATCGAGCAGGTAATCCGTGTCGATGTCCTCGTCGTCCAGAACGATGGCCCCGCTTGGATCCCTCCCGACTCTTGTGATCCCGGGATACTGCTTCTCGAGGTCGTCCAGGAGCGCCTGCTGCTCTCTCGTCCTTGCGAGCAGCCTCGCACTCTCCCGCGCCAGATCCCTCATCTGCAGAGCGTGGTGGATCGTGAAGGACAGATCCACCGGATTACAGGGTTTGGTCAGGAAGCGATAGACCCCTCCCTCGTTGATCGCCCTGATGGCGGCATCCAGGCTCGCCTGTCCGGTGAGGATGATGCGGATGCTGTCGGGATACTTCCGCAGCACCATGCCGAGAAACACCGAACCGGTCATGCCCGGCATTCGCTCATCCGATACTACGACATCCACTCTGTGCCGGGAAAGGATGTCCATGCCCTCCATTCCGGACGTCGCCGTCAGGATCTCGTACGGAGCCTTGTGGAGCGCGGTCCGCAAGGCCTCCAGGACCTGCGGTTCGTCATCCACCAACAGGATCGTGTGTTTCATTGCGTTCTCTCCCTTTACCGTCTTCCACGATGACACGCAGGGGCTCGTTGACCAGGTCCCTCGGCAAGTTTCGCACCCTTTCGATGAAGCTCTGTGTCACCTCGTAGCCGCGCGCCACCAGGAGGGCACCGGTCTTCATCCGAACGTCTTCCGCGAAAACCATGCCTTCCCGCACGGCATGCAGCGGGATCTCCCTGACCACTTGCCGCCCCGCCGACGCCCCCTTGAGGCGGACGAATTCCCGGAGGAGCTGCGGGTCATACCAGCCCTCGCGGCCGAGCATGGTGTCGAGGGCCAGCTGAACCGGGAACCCCCTGTAGTCGAGCTCGTCGAAATCGGCTGCGATTTTCAATATCCGCGCCCCCAGAGGTATCTCGCCGTCTTGTTTCCTGCTTCCCTGCCCGGCATGGAAACGCGAGTCCTGCGCCGCCAGGATCTCCCGAACCGGTTCCAGCCGTGGGATGTTGGACAGAAGGCCATCCGTCACCACGGGCATCCGGGCGACCATCTCCTTCTCGGCCGGGCTCAGTTCCTGGCCGCTGTAGAACTTCTCCACCACTTCCTCGGGAAGTGAGATGGAGCCGAGCTGCGACAGCATGGCGGCGACGTCGATCTGCCAGCGGTTCTCGATTCCCAGCGCCCCCGCAAGCTCGCTTGCGTGCTTCCTGACCCTCAGCGCCCGGCCGAAGCCCATCGGGTTGGTCATCGAGAGGATGTCGGTGAGCGTCTTGATGCTGCCGCGCAGGGTCTGTTCCAGAAGCACGCGCTCGGCGGTCACGAGCCGGTGCTGCTCGACGGCGGCCTCGAAGGCCATGAGAAGCCGGTCCGGAGGGCACGGCTTGGTCAGGAAGCGGAAGATCTGGCCCTCGTTCACCGCGGCGATGGCGGCTTGGAGATCGGCCTGGCCGGTGAGCAGCATCCGCACCGCGTCGGGCGCTTCCCGCCTGACCCGGGACAGGAAGGCCGCCCCATCCATCCCCGGCATCCGCATGTCGGACAGCACGACGGCAAATGGACCTTGCGCGGAGAGGGCCTCCAGGCCGGCAGGCCCGCCGGTCACCCCCACCACCTCGTAGTTGCGCCGCAGGTGCAGTGCGAGGCCTTCCAAGACCTGCGGCTCGTCGTCGACACAGAGTACCTTTACGCGTTCCATGGCCGGCCCTCCGTCGCTTTCACCGCCGCGGGGGAACCGCCGTTCATCGACGGGCTCCTTCGACGGTGGTCG
>JALGWA010000153.1 GCA_025774425.1 bacterium | reverse complement strand
AGGTTGCGCGACTGCAAGCAGCACGCCGCCGTCCTGGGGCGCAATCTCAAGAAGATCAACGACGTCATAGGCCCCCCCGACAGGCCTTCCCCGCCGCCGTACAACCGCGAGGAGCTGGCGGCCGTCTCGTCCCATGCACGCGCCTTGCTCGCGGAAGTCCTGGCCGTCACGCGGAAGGTCATGGCGGCGTACTCCGTCGACGTCGTCGCCGTGGTGTGCCGGGTCCTTCCAGTGATCAGGGAACAGCTCTCCGGGTACGGCGACACCGACTTGGCACTCAGCATAGAGGACGGCGGTTCCGCCCGGATGGGCGAGGACGCCCTCAAGACCTGCCTCGAAATCCTCATGGAAAACGCAGCCGAGGCGATGAAGGACAGCCCCGCGAGAAGCCTCCACGTCACCGTCGCCGGCGAGGCGGACTGGATGGAGATCAGGGTGAAAGACACGGGACCGGGCGTGGACAAGGCCGACTGGGACAGGATCTTCGAGCGCGGCTTCACCACGAAAGGCGAGGGGCGGGGCGAGGGCCTGTACCTGGCGCGCGAGGCGGCCCAGCGGTTCGGGGCGCGCGTATTCGTCGCCTCCAGCGAGCCGGGCGGGGGCACGACAATGGTGATCCGCCTCAAGAGGGTCGCGGGGTGATGCACAGGGTACTCAGCATAGACGACGATGAGGTGTTCGTGGATGACCTGCTGTATCACCTCGGCGAGAGGTTCGACTGGCTCAAACTCACCGACGGCGCCGGGGCCATCCGGACCATAGAGGAGTCCCTGCCCGACGTCGTGCTCCTGGATATCGAGCTTCCCGGCGAGGCGAGCGGCCTGGACATCCTGAGCGACATCCGCAAGGAGGCTCCACGCGTGCCCGTAGTCATGGTGACCCGGCACGACCCGGCCGACATGGGGGCCGAGGCCTGGCGCCGAGGGTGCTTCGGCTACATCGCCAAGTGCGCCCCCATCGAGCAGCTGGCCGCCCAGATCGAGCGCGCCATAGAAGAAGCGGGCCTCTACCGCGAGAGCGAAGCCCGCCGTCAGGAGATCCTCGAGCGGACGGGCAGGCTCGTCGGGGAGAGCCGCGCTATGCAAGGCCTCAGGGAGGAGATAGCCAGGGTCGCTCGCACGGAGACGACCGTACTCATCACGGGAGAGACGGGCACCGGCAAGGAACTCGTCGCGCGCGAGATCCACGAACGGAGCCCCCGCCGCCACAGGCTCCTGCTTCCCGTGAACTGCGCGGCCCTCGAGAAATCCCTGGTTGCGAGCGTCCTCTTCGGACACGAGAAGGGCGCATTCACGGGCGCCGTGAGGCGCCAGCCGGGCAAGTTCGCGATGGCGGACGGCGGCACGCTCTTCCTGGACGAGATAGGCGAGGTGCCGATGGATGTCCAGGGCGTGCTGCTCCGCGTACTCGAAGACAAGGTCGTCTATCCGCTGGGGTCCTCGAAGGGCGTGCCCGTCGACGTCCGCGTAATCGCGTCCACCAACCGCGACCTCGCCGCCGACTCCCGGAACGGCAGGTTCCGGGAGGATCTCTACTATCGACTCCGGGTCGTGCCCATACACGTACCGCCCCTCAGGGAGCGCAAGGAGGACATACCGCTTCTCGCGCAGCACTTCCTCGACCTCCTGGCGCTCGACATGAAGCGCAAGCGCTGCCGGCTGAGTTCGGCTTCCCTGACGCGCCTTCTCGGCCACCACTGGCCGGGCAACGTGCGCGAGCTCCGGCACGTCCTCCAGTACGCTTTCATCCACTCCGACGGCGATGTGCTGGAGGACGCCGTGCTGGCGAACCTGGTGCAGCCCGAGGTGAGGCAGGCGACGTACAAGGAAGCCCGCAGGCAGGCCATGGACGCGTTCGACCGGAACTTCATCGCGTCGCTCATCCGTGAATGCGACGGCAACCTGAGTGAGGTCGCCCGCCGCATGCACCTCTCGCGGGAGGGCCTGCGCAAGATGATGAAGCGGTTGGGCATCGAAAGACCCGACAGGGGAACGGACACCTGCTCCGCGGCGGAGTAACGTTCCTCAACACCCCACGCCCCCCCTTTCCCGGCTGCAGGGTGGCGCGGTTCTTGCTTTCCGAACAAGCGGGCAGGTGCTCGAGAGTCAACCCGGGGAAAAGCGTTGAGAGTACTCTACGTCGACGACGACTGGAATCTCGCCGGGGACATGATGGTGCTCATGCCGCCCGAGATCGCCCTCGTATGGGCGCCCGACAGCAGGTCGGCCATTGAGTTCCTGTTCGGGGAAGAGCGTCCCGATGTCGTCATACTCGATCTCGACCTGCCACCGTACCTCTCCGAGGACGCCGAGTCCGAGGGGCTCTGCCTGCTCGATCTCATGCGAAGTAAGATCGCCGTGCGCGTGCCCGTCGTCGTGCTCAGCCGGCTGCCCAAGGACGCTCTCGAGAAGACCTGCATCGAGCACGGGGCGGACGCCTACCTCGAGAAGCCGTGTTCCGTGCCCGACCTCGTGCGCCTCCTCAAGAACCTCGTCGAGGGCGGGGGCTGACGCGCCCGGCATGGACAAGCAGCATGGGTGCGCGCGCCGCCCGGCCCACGGGCGTCAGCCGACCAGGCCGGAGGGCGCAACGCGCCCGGCGGACCTTGGGACTTGACCACGCCCCCCGGCGGCTATATTCTCCAAGGGTAAGCGTTCACGGAGTTCTCAGACCAACCGCACGATCGAGTTCAAACATGGAGCGGCAAGCATGAGAAAACTGGTTGAGTGCGTCCCCAACTTCAGCGAGGGGCGCGACATGGCCAAGATCAACGAGATAACGGCGGAGATCAGCGCCACCGAGGGCGCCACCCTTCTCGACGTCGACCCGGGCAAGGATACCAACCGCACCGTCGTCACATTCGTCGGCTCGCCCGAAGCCGTCGTCGAGGCCGCCTTCCGTGCCATCAAGAAGGCGTCGGAAGTCATCGACATGTCCCGGCACAAGGGTGCACATGCGAGGATGGGCGCCACCGACGTCTGCCCCTTCGTCCCCGTATCCGGCGTGACGATGGACGACTGCGTCGAGCTCGCCAAGAGGCTCGGAAGGCGCGTCGGGGATGAACTCGGCATACCGGTGTACCTTTACGAGCACGCGGCGTCCAAGCCCGAATGGAAGAACCTCGCCAATGTACGGGCCGGCGAGTACGAGGGGCTGGCGGAGAGATTCGGCAAGCCGGAGTGGAAGCCCGACTTCGGGCCGGCCGAGTTCAACCCCAAGGCCGGGGCGACGGCCGTCGGCGCCAGGGAATTCCTCATCGCCTACAATGTCAACCTCAACACGCGGGATACGAGCATAGCCAAGGACATAGCCTTCACCATCCGCGAGAAGGGCCGGCTCAAGCGCGACGAGAACGGCAAGGTCGTCCGCGACGAGAACGGCAAGGCCCTGCGCGTCCCCGGCAAGTTCAAGGAGTGCAAGGCCGTCGGCTGGTACATGGAAGACTTCGGGCGCGCGCAGATCTCCATAAACATGACCAATTACAAGATCTCGCCGCCCCATCTCATTTTCGACGAGTGCGTGAGGCTCGCCGAGGAGCGGGGCGTCAGGGTGACCGGGAGCGAGCTCGTCGGCCTCATACCCCTCGAGGCCATGCTCCAGGCGGGCAGGTACTATCTCAAGAAGCAAGGCAGGACGACGGGCGTCCCCGAGGATGAACTGATTCACATCGCCGTGCTCTCGCTCGGGCTCTCCGACCTCTATCCCTTCGAGAAGGACAAGAAGATAATCGAGTACCGCGTGGCGGCGCGTGGCGGCCTGGTCGACATGAAGGTCGACCAGTTCACCGATCTCCTCTCGACGGACGCGCCCGCGCCCGGCGGAGGGAGCGTCGCCGCGCTCTGCGGCGCCTTGAGCGGCGCCCTGTCGTCGATGGTCGGTGCGCTCACGCACGGGAAGAAGGGCTACGAGGAGGCCTTCGACGAGGCCGAGGAGATCGGGGTCGAGAGCCAGAACCTCAAGGACGAGTTCCTCGCCGACGTCGACCGCGACACCGAGGCCTTCAACAACGTCATGGCCGCCATGCGCCTGCCCAGGAAGACGGACGAAGAGAAGGCCGCGCGGGCGGCGGCCATGGAGGAGGCCGGCAAACAGGCGACACTCGTCCCGCTCAACGTGCTCAGGCGCACCATGAAGGCGGCGGAGGTGGCTCGCAGGATAGCCGCGATCGGCAACAGGAACTCCGTGAGCGACGCGGGCGTCGCCGCCCTGGCCGCTCGGACGGCGGCAGAGGCGGCCTACCTCAACGTCGCCATCAACCTTCCCGGCCTGGGTGACGAGAAGTTCAAGGCCGAGACGCTCGCGGAAGCCCGGAAGATACGCAGCGCCGTGGTCGAGCACACCGAGGAGACCGTCCGCCTCGCGGAGAAAACGATCTCGGAGATGGAATAGGAAAAGCCGGCGCCCCCCTAGTCCAACCAGGCGGGCGCGGGTATCTCAAGGAACTCCTCGAGCCCCAACCCGCCACCCCCGACGAGCAACTTCCTCGTAACCCTGAATTTCGTCGCGAATGCACCAAGTCCCGGCAAGGTTGACTTGCGCCGCCCGCTCTTGACCTCGATCGCAACCAGGGCGCCTCTGCCGGCTACCACGAAGTCAACTTCCCTGTTCCGGCTTGACCAGTAGAACAGGCCGGCCCCGGTTCCTGCCAAGCCGTTTGCCAAACTCGCACCGACGGCGCTCTCTACCAGACGTCCCCAGAACTGCGGGTCCTCGCGCACGTCTCTAAAGGCAAGCCCCGAAGTAGCGGTCATCAGTGCGGTGTTCATAACCTGGAGCTTCGGGCTGGATGCGCGGCGCCGCACAGCGGCGCCGGAGTACTTCTGCACCCCGGCAACCAGTCCCGCAGAC
>JALGWA010000152.1 GCA_025774425.1 bacterium | reverse complement strand
CTCGACTTCGCTGCGGCCGAGATGGTCCCGCATGAGAGCGGCGAGGTCGGCGCCGGCGATACCTTCGGGGAAGCCGGGATAGTTCTCGACGAGGCACGCGTTCCTCACGAGCCCGCCGACTTCATCCTGCTCGAAGACGAGCGGCGCTATGTCATAGCGGCGGAGCTGGATTGCGGCCGCGATTCCCGCGGGCCCCGCCCCGACTATGACGACATCGTGTGTTTCCAACTAGGCGGCCTCCAGGCGCGTGATGATGTCCTTGGCGAGAAGCGGCACCGCGAACCCGTGGGCCAGGTTGAGCAGGCTTCCGAAGTGAAACTCCTCGTTGTAGGTCGCCGTGCAGTCGACTGGCAGGAAGACCGCCAGCCCCCTGACGAACGCCGACCTCGCCGTGGTCTCGCAGCAGAGGTGGGTCATCACCCCAGTCACGACGACCTGGGAGACCCCGCGTTCCTTCAGGATTTCCTCCAGGTCGGTGGCGTGGAAGGCATCGTACTGGGTCTTCTCGAGAACGATCGAACCGGCGGTTGCGAGTTCCTCGACTATCTCGTCGAAACCCGTGCCCGCGCGTATGAGGTCCTTCCACCAGTCGCCGAGGAGCCCGGCGTCCTCGTCGGTGTTGACGTGCCGCGTGAGAATCACCGGGCGCCCCGCGGCCGTGCACGCCGCCTCGAGCTCCTTGATCCTCGCGATGACGGGAGGGAGGCTGGGAACGAAGGCGTGCGACGCCGGATCGCTGAAGTAGCGCTGGACGTCGAGTATGAGGAGTGCACACCCGTCCGGCGCGAAGGGCGTGTCACGACGCCCGACGAGGTCCCGCACCCGGGCGAGCATGGCCTCCGCCTTGGCGTCTATGGTCTCTTCCGTGAAATAGGTGGTCTTCATATCCCAGGTGGATAGGCGCCGAAGCCGCGGCCGCCTTGGCTTTCCGGGGGCGGCGCCGTCCCGCTCAGAACTTGCCGAGCCTGAGGGTGAGATTGGCGGCGACGTCCCGGAGGTCCTTATTGCTCAGTCCTTCCATGCTGAGATCGGATACGAAGCGGTACGAGTAGCCGAAGTCGAGGCGCCAGCCCGCACGGATGTTGAACTCGAGGTTGAAGCCGGGCTCGATGATAATGAAGGCGTCACCGTCCCACTCCCTGTCGGCTCCCTCTTCCCGGGTGAAGAAGTCGGCTCCGCCCGCCCCGATCAGCGTGTCGAGCGTGAAGTGGAACATGTGGTGGGGGTAGAATATGTACTCCACCACGAGGCCGCCGTAGCCGAAGTTGAGCAGGGCCGGCACGTCCGTCTGGTCGAAGTCGGTCGTGACGTCGGACGCGAGCCCGTATCCCCCGACACCGAGACAGAACTTGTGATTGGCGATCCATGCAACCCGCCCGCCCACGAGCAGCGAGAGCTGTCCCAGCATCTCGGTCGCCTTGAGCATCGGAGCGATGAAGGCCCCGTGGTGGGTTATCGACTGGACCAGCGTACGGTCCCTTTCGGCGTACGCGGGTGTCGCCACCAGCACGAGGAGGGCGGCGAGCATGAGCTTCTTCATTGTGCTTCCTCCATCGGCGCTCCCACGGCGGTCGCCTCTCGAGAGAACCCTACGACCTCGGCGCACGCCTTGTCAAGCCTCTTGGGAGTTGTGGGGCCCGGCGTGCGGCGCGTGCCCGCCGGAAGGATCACGCCGGATTTTGCTTGACGCGGGGCCGCGCGGGTCGGATAAGGGAGGTATCCGGTGTTGCCGGTGCGGGAGTATCTGGTGAGAGGCGGACGTAATCTCAGCAGAGGGTGACATGTCTTCGTCCGATGCTGGAGGATGCCCCCTTTGCCATGGCCCCGGAGGCCCGCTGTCGCGAAGGCTGCGGGCGGGTCCGCGGGGCGCCTTCACCGGGTCAACGGAAGCTCCGGAAGGCGGATATCGCCTGGGGCGGTCCATGTGCCCCCGCCGGAGCCGTGGGCGGCTTGGGCCGCGGGGGATGTGGTTCGCAGGGTCGATCAAACGAGGAGGGAAGACATGTCAGGGAACCGGAGGGTTGTAATGAGGGTCTCCGTTCTGGTCGCGTGCGCCGTGGTGATCGCGAGCGTGGCCTCGGCCGCCGTTCCGGAGAAGATCAACTACCAGGGACGTCTCGTCGACAGCGGCACGGGGCTCCCGCTCCCGGGTTCGCATTCGGCCGTCTTCATGATCTACGACGACTTGACGGCAGGAACGCTCCTGTGGAGCGAGACGACGTCGGTCTCGGCTGACTCCAACGGTGTGTTCGCGGTGCTCCTGGGGAGCGTGAACCCCATCGACATATCCTTCGACGGGCCGACGTTCCTCGAGGTCGTGATCGACGGTGAGACATTCGCGCCGAGGCGGGAGCTGGCGAGCGCCCCGTACGCGTTCACCGCGCTGAACGCGGAGAATCTCGGCGGACTCGCGGCGGGCGAGTACCCGACGGTCGATGACCTCGGCAGCGCCGGGACGATCAACGACCCGTCCAACCCCGTGGACTGGTCCCAGCTCAAGAACGTGCCGGCCGGTTTCGCCGACGGCGCCGACGACGTAGGCGGGGCCGGGGACGGCCACTCGCTCGATGCGGCGGATGGGAGCCCGGTGGACGTCGTCTACGTCAACAATGCAGGCAACGTGGGCGTCGGAACAACGAGCCCTGCGGAGAAGCTCCATGTGGCCGGAGACATCAGGCTGGACTCGGGCGGCGACATCGCGTTCGCAAACGACAATACCAGGGTGTACCACTCGACGGACGACCTTCGGCTGACCGCGGACGACGACCTCTACCTCATGCCCGACGACGACGTCCAGATAGGCAAGGACGGGGCGTCGCCCTGGGCGCGCTTCGACTCCGACAACCAGTGGCTGGGCCTTGGCACGACTGCTCCGGCCTACAACCTGCACGTCCACGAGCCGAGCGGCTCGGCCGTCTACATGATGATTACCAACAGCACCACCGGCGCCACCGGAAGCGACGGCCTCAGGGTGGGTATGAACGGGAGCGGTGAGGTCTACATCTATACCGAGGAGGATCAGGACCTCAACCTGGGCACCGGGGGCACCACCCGGCTGACCGTCGACGCCGGCGGCAACGTGGGGATCGGAACGCAGGCGCCCACCAGCCGGCTTACCGTCGAGGACGGCTTGTGGTCGAATATCGTCAAGGTCAAGAGCGCGACGTCTGACAACGGCCTGTTCCTGAGCAGCGGGTCGTCCTGGGCGGCGATCAGCGGCGGAACGACCAACAGGAACGACATCGTGATCAGGCACTCGACCGGCTACGTGGGCATCGGAGGCGTCACGAACCCGGGTGTGGAATTGGAAGTGTCGGGCCGAGTGCGCATGGAGGCCTCCGCCTCGAACTACGGCACCAAGTGCGGAAACACCTATTCGACCGGGACGGGCCTGATGGCTGTCGGCAACGGCACGACGGGCTATTACTTGTCGAACGGCAGCGGGGTCGCGGCGACGGGCTACTATACGGGCCTCTATGCCAAGGCGAACCAGACCGGCAACCACGGCCAGGAAGCCATCTATGCCCGCCTGGCGGAGGGCAGCCAATCTGCCTATATCTGTCATCGAACCTCGGTCGGTACGCAGTACAAGATACTCGGCGACGGGCTGGCATCGACCATCATGCATACTTCCAAGGGACGCGTGGCCCTCGTCTGCCCGGAAAGCCCCGAGGCCTGGATAGAGGACTTCGGCAGCGGCAGCGCGGTAGGGGGCAGGGCCCATGTGGATCTCGACCCCATGTATCTCGACTGCATAACCGTCGACGATGAGCATCCGCTCAAGGTCTTCGTGCAGCTTACCTCGCCCGCCGTCCAGCAATTCTATGTCGAGAAGGGGAAGACCGGCTTCGACGTCGTCTTCGTCGGGGACGGCGCCGACGAGGTCGCCGCCACCTTCGACTACAAGGTGGTGGGCAAGTGGAAGGGGAACGAGGGCTTCAGATTCGAGCCCGTCGAGGCGCCGCCCACGAGCGAGATGGCCCAGTCCGTCGAGCACGGCCAGGTGGACAACCAGGCCGGCGAGGCCGAGTAACCATGGGAACCCCGGAGCGTACGGCATGCCGAAGCATGAGATCAACACAGGGAGGGTTGAAGATGCAAGCCCCTAGCCGAACGACGTGGTGGCTGCTCGCGGGCCTCGTCGTCTTGAGTGCCATCCCCTACCTGGCGAGACCTGCGCCGGTGCTGGGGCAGGCGGAGGTGACGCCCGAGAGCGTGAACGGGGGTGGAAGTGAGAGCCAGTCGGCGTCGTTCCTGCTGAACGACACCGTCGCCCAGGGGCCCGTGGGGCCGACGGCGGCAGGGGCGTTGACGCTCCTCGACGGTTTCTGGGGAGCGGCGGTGCTGCCGGCGGCCGGCGACACCGTGCCCCCGGCCACGGTCGCGAGTTTTCAGGCCGGCCCCGGCGACGAGGTGGTGCGCCTGTCATGGGTCAACCCGGGCGATGAGGATTTCGCCAAGACGGTCATCCGCTACTCGACCGTGGGGTACCCGGGAACGCCGGTCGCGGGGATCGGGGTCGAGAACGGCTATGGGGGCGTCTTCGAAGGCGAAGCCGCCATGGCCGACACCTTCACTCATGTCGGGCTGGTGAACGGGGAGACTTACTACTACACGGCCTTCGCGTTCGACAGCTCGTCCAACTACTCGGCCGGTGTGATCGCATCGGCCGTGCCGTTCGACGACGACCCGCCCGCCGCCGTGGCCCTCTTCACCGCCGAAGGGGGCGACACGACGGTCATGCTCCGCTGGACCAACCCGGACGACGCCGATTTCGACCACACGCTCATCCGGTATTCGACGTCGACTTATCCGGCGGGCCCCGCCGACGGCCGGGCCGTCGAGAACGGCGTGGGCGGCGTGGTGTTCGCCAACGCCACCGCGAGCGCCGACAGTTTCGTGCACACGGGTCTCGCGAACGGCCTCACGTACTACTACGCGGCTTTCGCCGCCGACGAGGTGCCCAACCATGCGGCCGGCTTGACCGCGGCGGCGACGCCCGCTGACGAGGTCGCCCCGTCCGAAGTGCCGGCCTTCGCGGCCACGGGGGGCGACACGACGGTCATGCTCCGCTGGACCAATCCGGACGACGCGGACTTCGACCACACGCTCATCCGGTACTCGACGGTGGAGTACCCCTCGGACCCGAGCGACGGCTTGCCCGTGGAGAACGGCGCCGGGGGGAGGTTCGCCAACGCCCCTGCCAGCGTGGACAGTTTCGTGCACACGGGTCTCGAGAACGGTACGGTGTACTATTATGTCGCCTTCGCCGCCGACGAGGTCCCGAACTACTCGGACGCCGTGGGAGTGACGGCTACGCCGGTCGACACGGTGCCGCCCGCGCCGGCTGCGGCCTTCACCGCGACGGCCGTGCCGGACGGCACGGTGAAGCTCCGCTGGGGCAGGCCTGCGGACCAGGACGTCCAGGGGGTGCACATCAGGTATTCCACCGACGATTACCCTGCGGACCGGGGCGACGGCCTCTACGTGGACAACGGCCATGGCGGGATGTTCGCGGGCGGCCCGGCCGCGGCCGACAGTTTCATCCAGTCGGGGCTGACGGTTGGGACGATGCACTACTACTCGGCTTTCGTCTATGACGAGGCCGGCAACTACTCGGAGCGGGCCA
>JALGWA010000151.1 GCA_025774425.1 bacterium | reverse complement strand
GATGCGTTTGCCTTCGAGAGACCCGTCGTTGCCCGTCAGCCTGAGGACGTCGGCGACGGACGTTCCGATGGGGACGTCGCAGACCACGGCGTGCGTGACATCGCCGCAAACTGTCAGCGTCCGCGCCGTTACGGGGACCCCTCCCATGGCCCTCGCGACGTTGACGAGCGTCGTGACATTGGAGACGACGACGCCGACGGCCGGCGGAATGCCTCCCTGGGGCACCACGCGGCCCGTGACCTCATAGACGAGTATGTGCTCGTCCCCCGCCGGGTACCTGTCCGGCACCGTCGCGAACTCGACGCCCGCGGCCCCGGCCTTCCGCTCCAGGGGCCCCAGGAGATGCTCGTATTCGTCGCGGACGGCCAGCCAGGCCTTCGCCGCCCCCGTCGCGAGCATCATCAGCCTCAGCCCGTCGATCACCTCTTCCCCGCGCTCGGCGAGCGCGAAACGGTCGGATGCGACAAGCGGCTCGCACTCGCAGCCGTTGGCGATCACTATTTCGGCGCTCGAGCCGGCCTTGAGGTGGGTCGGAAAGCCCGCACCGCCGGCCCCGACGACGCCGGCCTCGCGGATTCTCTCGATTATGGCGCTCTTGGACGGAAGACTACGGTCAGCCAATCGGTTGCCTCAGACGATCCTGAAATAGTCAACGAGCACGCATCTTCTCATTCGCGTGAAGGTGCGCGCGGAGGTGAGTCCCTCACCGGTCGGACTCGCGATGGTGAAACTGGTGAAGCCTTCGCCGCCGAAGCCCAGGCCGGCGTAACACGGCCCGTTCTTGACGAATATGGTGGTCTGTATGAATCTCGCCATATCGGAGAGCTTCGTTATGTCGGTCGAGTGCATGACCGCGGAGTGACCGAAGCCGTGCTCGGCCCTCTTGGCGATCTTTATGGCGTCGTCCACGCATGGCATTCTCACCAGCGCGAGCACGGGCATCAGAAGCTCCGTCCAGACGAAGGGATGCGAACTCGGCGTCTCGCAGATTATGAGCCTCGCGCCGCCCGCGCTCTTCACGCCGATCTCCGAGAGCAGCACGTCCGCATCCTTGCCGACGTATTCCCTGCGCGTGACGGCGTGCCTCTCCGGTCCCTTGTTCTCCTTGATGATGAGCGACTCGAGCTTCTCTATGTCCCGGCCCTTTATCTCCACAGCGCCGTTCTCGCACATCCGCGTCTTGAGGTCGTCCATCACCGCGTCCACGCAGAAGACTTCCTTCTCGCAGATGCAGACTATGTTGTTGTCCAGCGACGCGCCGTCGACTATGTCCCTGGCGGCCCGCGCGATGTCCGCGGTCTCGTCGACCACCACCGGCGGGTTGCCCGGCCCCGCGGCTATGACCTTCTTGCCCGAGTTCATCGCCTCCCTGACGACCGCGCCGCCGCCCGTGACGACGAGCAGTTTCACGCGGGGATGCCTCATCAGCGCCTGCGCCGTCTCGATCGTTGGCTCGGCGACGGAGGCGAGCACGTTATGCGGCCCGCCTTCCGCGACTACGGCCGAGTTGAGGATCTCGATGGCCCGGGTCGACGTCCTCGCCGCCGACGGATGGCAATTGAAGACGACGGAGTTGCCGCCGGCCACCATGCCGATGGCGTTGTTTATGATGGTCTCGCTGGGATTGGTCGACGGCGTGATCGAGCCGATGAGCCCGTAGGGCGCGCGCTCGATGAGCGTCAGGCCGTGGTCGCCCGAGACGGCCTCGGCCGCCAGGTCCTCGAGGCCGGGCGTCCTCGTCGCCGCGAGCAGGTTCTTCTTCACCTTGTCCTCGTACCTGCCGAGCCCGGTCTCCTCCACGGCCAGCCTCGCGAGTTCCTCCGCATGGTCGCAGGCGGCGCTCCGCATGGCGCCGATTATCCTCCGCCGGGTCTCCAGGGGAAGCAGGGCGAGGTCCTTCTGGGCGCGCTCGGCCGCGTCTATCGCGGCGTCTATCGAGGGAAAAACACCCGCCTCCGCGAGGCGGGTGCCGGCTGGTGACGTTATGCCCTCATCCTTGAGTTTCTTGAGAACCTCCTCGACTATGGCGCTTATGGTTCTTTCATCAAGCATACTTCTCGAAGATCTTCTCGCCTCCGATTTCGATGGTATCGACGATACCCATGATCACCGCGTCGATGGGCTTGTTCTCGGTCCGCTCGGTGAGGCGCGCCGAGCTTCCCTGCGAGCAGAGCACCATCTCGCCCTTGCCGGCGCCGACGGCGTCGGCGGCGACAAGGAAACTACCGGTGGGCTTCATGTCCATGTCGAAGATCTTGACGATCTGGAACTTGAGCCCCTCCAGTCGCTCCTCCTTGCGGGTCGCGACGATTGTCCCCACTACTTCCCCGATGATCACGGGCCACCCTCCGGACTCTCGGCTGATCTACCTCGCCTTGGCCAGCTTGCCTATGGGGAGCACGTCCTCGAGATTGGGATGCGGCCTCGGGATGACGTGCACGCTGACGAGCTCGCCGACCTTGCTCGCCGCCGCGCTGCCCGCGTCGCAAGCCGCCTTCACGGCCGCGACGTCCCCCCTGATAATCGTCGTAACGTATCCGCCGCCCGTCTTCTCGTAGTGAACGAGGGTCACCTTGGCCGCCTTGACCATGGCATCCGAGGCCTCGACCATGGCGACGAAACCCCTCGTCTCGATGAGCCCCAGGGCCTCCCGGTAGATGACATCTCCTGCCTCAGCCAATTCGCAACCTCCTTCTGTCGGGTGCTCGTCTAGTACTTTATGTTCTTAGGCTTGGTCGGTGAAAGCATCACGTCTTCCAACGCCGGGTCGGGGCTCGGGATCACGTGGACGCTGACGACCTCGCCGACCTTCTGCGCTGCGCGGGCACCGGCTTCCACGGCCGCGCGCACGGCGCCGACGTCCCCCCTGACCATAACCGTGACATGGCCGCCGCCGGTCTTCTCGTATCGCGTCAACGTGACGCGGGCCGCCTTGACCATGGCGTCCGCGGCCTCCACAACGGCCGGGAAACCCCTCGCCTCTATCTTGCCCAGCGCTTCGCCCAAACGTGCCACCTCCCCTTCTGTCAGGGTATTATCTCGACCAGGTCCCCGGTCTGGAGCCCGGCTGCATTAGCATCGTCCGTGTCGAGATGGAAGTCAAGCGCATATCCGTCGCTGACCCTGATGAGAACATTGTCGAAAGTCAGGCCCGACGGCCCTCCGACCCTCGCTCTCACGACCTCGCCGTCGGCGAGACCCAGGCGCGCGGCGTCGGCCGGGGTCATGTGTATGTGCCTGGTCGCCCTTATCGCTCCCTGCGCGAGCACCGCCGTCCCCGCCGGCCCCACCACCGTCACCCCCGGTGTGCCGGCGAGATCGCCCGTCCTCCGGATGGGCAGGTCGATCCCCAGCCGGATGCCGTCACTTCTCGCCAGCTCTATCTGCGTATACTTGCGTGTGGGGCCGAGGATCCTGACGCCCTCTATGGCGCGGCCGCTCGGACCTACTATGGTCACGGTCTCGGCCGCGGCGAACTCGCCCGGCTGGCTTAAGTCCCTGAGCTTGGTCAGGCGGCAGCCCTTTCCGAAGAGGTGTTCGAGGACCTCGCGCGTAAGATGCATGTGCCTGCCCGAGACGCCCACGGGGACCGTCATCCCGGCCGGCGCGTCCCTGCCGATGAGTCTCGCCTTGACCCGCTCCGCCACTTCCGCACTCAGCTTCTCGATATCCGCGCTGCCGGCCAAAGACTGCACCCCCGCTCAAAGTTTCATACAACTTAACAGAAATCTCAAGAAAGTGTCAATCGCAATGATGGAGCAGGCGGCGGGGGATGGGGCCGAAGCAAGGTGGGGAGGCAAGCGGCTGGGCCCAAACGCAAAGAGTTCCCCGGTGTAATGCCGTGTGCAAGGTTTACGTGAAACTCGGTCATATATTCGGAGATCAGCCCACGACCTGGCTAGTCACGAACATACCAGGGAACTCTCTGTACCGCCTATTCAGTTGTGCCTCTATCCAAGTGCAACCGGTGTGCCAGACTTCGAACACTCGGCCGCCTGCGCAGTCGTTGTGGAACTGCGCCGCACCGGGAGATGTAATCGCTTGATTTACCATACGATACAGGCGTGCCGGCCGCGGCGCGGCGAACCCGGGAGGGCGGCGGACAAGGGCGGGGACGGGCGCTTTCGGGTGGGAAACGGGTCAGATGCCCCAATCAGTGGGTGACAGGCCGCAGGTCGGGCCATGCGGAGGCATCGGGAGGGGCCAGAGCCGCCGCCTAGGCCGGGAACCCCATGCCCATGTAGAACTCCTCCTTGAAGGCGGCTTCGGAGAAGAGCTCGATGTGGCGGGTCTCGCGCGCGATCCTCGCGGCCTCGTCCCGGGCCTCGAGCGACGTCAGCAGGATCTTGGCCCCCTCGATGGCCGCGTTTCCCACGGCCTTGACGGCGCCCCCGACCTCCCGTGGGAGGAGCCCGAGACGCTTGAGGTCGACGCCGCGCAGCGACGAGCCGAAGCCGCCGGCGACGTAGACGGCGGTGATGCCCGCCGGGTCGACCCCCGCGGCGGCGCAGAGCATCTTTATGCCGGCGGCTATGGCGGCCTTGCCGAGCTGAACCTCGCGGACGTCCCCCTGCCTGAGCCTTATGTCGGGCCTCGACCTCAGGATGAACTCGCGCCCGCCGGGCCCGGGCACCACGCGTCTGGCCAGCCTGGGATCCTTTATGTCCCTGGGGGGCCGTATCCTGCCGCTCGGATCGATCACTCTCTTCCTCAGGAGCTCGGCGACGCATGAGATGACGCCCGACCCGCACAGCCCTATGGGCGGCTTGTCCCCGACGGTCCTGAGGGTGATCCGGCCGTCCGCTATTCTCACTCTCTCGATGGCGCCCTCCGTCGCCCTGACGCCCGAGCTTATGCGCTCGCCTTCGAAGGCCGGCCCGGCGGCCGTCGAGCATGC
>JALGWA010000150.1 GCA_025774425.1 bacterium | reverse complement strand
CATGGATCTGATCCGGCCTAGCCGGGGCTTGATGCCCACCGGACTGTGCATTTCGAGCTCTGACCCCTTCAGAGGTGGGTGTCGAACCAGCGGAGTATGTGCCTGAGGCGCTCCACCCGCCTGTCGGTGCGGCCCTCCCGCGACAGCCCGTGGGGCTCGTCGGGGAAGCGGATCATCTCCGTCTCCACGCCGAGCTTTTTCAAGGCCACGAACACCTGCTCCCCTTGCTCGATCGCGCATCGCAGGTCCTGCTCGCTGTGGATCACGAGAGTCGGCGTCTTCGCCCGGCCCATGTACTTCATCGGGGACTGGCGCCAGTAGTTCTTGAAGCCATCCCACGGCGGCTCGTCGCCGAATTCCATCTGGAAAGTCCAGTTGAAATCGCTCGACCCCCACATGCTGATCAGGTTGCTGACGCTGCGCTGGGTCACGGCGGCCTTGAACCTGTCGGTATGGCCGATGATCCAGTTGGTCATGTAGCCGCCGTAGCTTCCACCCGTCACTCCCATGCGCTTGCTGTCTATGTACGGCCTGCGTGCGACATAACCGACCCACGCCATGAGGTCGTCGTAGTCGGCGCCGCCCCAATCGTTGACGATCGCCTTTGAGTGCTCCTCGCCGTAGCCCTGTCCCCCGCGCGGGTTGCAGAAGTAGACCACGTAGCCGTGGGCCGCAAGGTAGTAGAACTCGTGCATGAAGAAGTTGCCGTACTGCACGCGCGGGCCGCCGTGTATCTCGAGTATCGACGGATACTTCCTCTTCGGATTGAAGCCCGGCGGCTTGAGTATCCACCCCTGGAGGTCGTTGCCGGCCGCTCCCTTGAACCACACCTCCTCGACTGAGCCCAGGTCGACGTTGCGGAGCACGCCGTCGTTGACGCGCGTGAGCCGCCTCGACTTGCGGCTTCGCGTGTCCATCACCCAGACGTCCCCGATCTCCGTCATGTCGCCGTGCAAATAGGCGAGCCTCTTCTGCTCCGCATCGAAGGAGTAGGCCCCGACGACGCCGCGGTCGCCTATCTCGATGGCGAGGTCCGTGTCCGCGCCCCGCCGGTCGATCGAGCAGAGCATGGTGTCGCCGTGCCTGTCCACCTGGAAGTAGACGCGCTCGCCGTCGGCGGACCAGGTCGGGGGCATGAGCGCGAGGTGCCCCGGCACATCGTTGATCGTCCAGGCGGCGGCGTGCACGTCGAACTTCGCCGTGAGGTTCTTCGCCTTCCCCCTACCGCCGGAGGGGACGACGAAGACCGACTGATTCCTCCACCAGGCCCTCTTCCCGGCCACACCGTGGTAGGCGATCCACTTGCCGTCCGGTGACCACGCGGGATTGGTCTTGAAGCCCGGCGGGGTCTCTATGAGCCTCTCGCGGCCGCCCTTGGCCGATACGACGAAAAGATCGACCGCGTCCGGGTCCAGGTCCGGGTCATCGGCGCGATTGGACATGAAGGCGATGCGCCTCCCGTCCGGCGACCATGCGGGGGCCAGGTCGTCATACGCCGCACGGCGGGTCACCTGCACGGGCCTGCCGCCGGCGGCGCCGACCGTCCAGATGTGCCAGCGCTCACGCGGGAGAAACCCCGCGCCGTCGAGCTTGAAAAACACTCTTTCGATGCGGCGGGCGACGACGCCCAGCTTCTTCTTCCCGGGATCCTTCTCGCGTTCGACCTCTTCGGTGTCCTTCTTCCGGAACTCGAAGGCCAGCCGCTTGCCGTCGGGCGACCATGCCAGCGAACCGAAGGTTCCCTTGAGGTCGGTCACCTGCCTCGCCTCCCCGCCTCCCAGCGGGATCACGTATACCTGCGGCTGCTTCTCGTCCTTGCGGTTCGAGAGGAAGGCTATGCGCGTGCCGTCGGGGGAGAAGCGCGGCCGGCTGTCCACCTGGTCGCCGCAGGTGAACCGCCTCGGCCTGCCGCCGCGCACGGGCACGACGTAGAGGTTGGCGTACTTCTTCTCCGTCTTCCTGTCCACCCACCCTAAGTCGAAGACGATGTGCTCACCGTCGGGAGAGATGTCACACGATGTTATCAGCCGGAAGCGGTAAAGGTCCTCGGCGGTGATTCTCCGCTTCTTGCGTCCGGGCATGGGCCCCTCCTTTCCGAAGATAAGATCGACTTCGGCGGCGGTCGGGTATACCACCCGGAATTATACCCCCGCGTGCGGATCACTCCAATGGAAATGGACGCCCGGGGCGCCCCCCAGGGGCACCGGCAGCCCTTCGGCCGCCGCCGGCCAAGAGCCCCACGCGCCCCGCGGCGATTGCCCCAGGGCCGAGTCCGTTGTATAATAGTGAATAGCAGGGGCGCTCTCGCGGCTCAGAGACAAGGGGAAAGACGCATCTTGACACTCTCTCACCCGGTCCGGGCGGCCGCCTTCCGGCGATGCCTGCCGGGATTGGTCGCGCTGGGCCTCTCCGGGGCCGCCGGCGGCGCTCCGGTCCATACGACGTACCTCTGGCACATGCACCAGCCCATATACTGGCCCGACCGGAGCACATGGACACCCGTCCGATACGAGACCGCCTACGAGACCATCACGCTCGGCCACTCCGAGAGCGATGTCTTCGCCATATTCGACAAGGAAGACCGCGTGCACGACTACCAGGACTATCCCCGCACGGCCGTCTCCATGATCCTCGACCTGCCCGACGCGGGCGCCCAGGTCAGCTTCGCCGCCGCCCTCATCGAGAACGTCACCGGTTTGGCCGACGCCGGCTGGAACGGCGGGCGCTACGCCCCCGACTGGTACGCCGACTACCGCACGGCCCGCTCGTGGACGACCTCCGGCGGGCGGCCGCGGCTGGACCAGGTCCTCGTGGCGGCCCACCACCCCATCGCCCCGCTCATGGATGAGAACGCCCTCCGGCGCGACATCGAGGTCGCCAAGGCGGCCCATGCCCAGGCCTGGGGCGACACCAACTTCACGGGCGGCTACTTCCCGGCGGAGACCTGCTTTTCCGAGCGCATGATCCCCGTGCTCGCCGGGATGGGAATCGAGTGGGTGATCGTCGCCGACATACATATCTCGCGGGCATGCGCCGACTACCCCTACGCCGCCCACGAGGACAACTGCGACCCGCCCAACCCCGCGGACCGGCTCAACCCCCCGCAGGGCTACTACGACGCCATATCCATAAGCCGCGGCGTGACGGTTAAGACGCCGCCCCCCTTCGGCTTCAGGCCGCATCGCGCCAGGTACGTCGACCCGGCCACCGGCACGCCGTATTCCATCATCGTCGTGCCGGCCGCCAATGCCGAGAGCTGGAACGAGGGCTACGCCACCTACGGAACGGGCGAGATAGACGACATCGCGCCCTACAACGATCCCGACAGGCCCATGCTCATCGTCTTCGCCCATGACGGCGACAACGCCTGGTCGGGCGGCTACTCCTACTACAACGAGAACGTCACGGGCTTCTGCCACGACGCGGCCGAGCGCGGCTACGAGCCCACGACCATCGCCGAGTATCTCGCCGATCACCCGGTCTCGGCCGACGACATCGTCCACGTCGAGGACGGCGGTTGGGTGAACGCCGACGGCGACTTCGGCTCGCCGCAGTTCATCAACTGGAACTGGCCGCTCGTCGACGAGTACGGCGACTTCGACATACCCGGAGGCTGGGCCGAGGATGAGAGGAACTGGGCCGTGCTCACCGCGGCCCAGAACAGGGTCGAGACCGCCGAGGCGTACGCCGGCGTGACGCCGGATCCGGCCAGGATATACGACCCCGCGACCGGCGCCGACCAGGTCGAGAAGGCCTGGCACCACCTGCTCTCGGGCTACGAGAGCGGCTACATGTACTACGGGACCTCCCTCGACATGGAGGTCAAGGCGACGCTCGCAGCCAACGCCGCCGTGCATTACGCCGACGCCGTCATCTCGGGCGGCGGCGCGGACGACGTCGCCCCGACCGTCTGGATCCCGCAGCGGCTTCCCTGGAACCCGGGCGGCAAGGGCGGGGGAGCGCTCTGGGGTTATCCAAGCGGAGACGGCGCGGACATGCCGAGCGACTTCTGGGTATGGACCTTCGTCTACGATGTCTCCGGACTCGCCCGGGTCGATCTCAAGTACCGCATCGATTCGGACGGCGAGAACCCCATGACCGGCGACGAAAACGAGACCTACGCCGGCGGGCCCGGGGTCGGCCCGTGGCAGACCGTATCCATGACGCGGCGTTCCTTCCCGCGCGACAACTTCTTCGGCGACCCGTCAATCGATTTCTTCGTGCTGCCCGACTACATCGCCGACGAGTACTACACGGACGTCACGGGACTCTCCGAGATGCTCGTTGACTACTACGTCGAGGCCGAGGACAGCGTAGGCAACATCAAGCGGAGCCCCATCCAGCATGTCTATGTCGGGGAGGCCGCGTCCAGCCCGGGCCACGTGATCGACGGCGAGCTGGATTCGCTTTCGGTGCTCGTGGTCTCCGACGGCGGCCTCGACCTCTACGCCGACTGGGACGGGGAGTTCCTGTACGTCGCGGCCGACCCCGTGGGCGCGACCTCCGGCAAGGACCACTTCGTCATCGTGGGCGTGGACCTCTCGACGCCCGTGGCATCGCCGTGGGCCAAGACCGGCAGTGTCGCGGACAGGACGCTCTTCCTCGGGAACGAGGATTCCAACAACTGGTGCGGCTGGTTCGACGCCGGCGAGGCCCTGCTTTCGAGCGGTGCAGACTGCGCCGCCGGGGCGTGGCTCGAAGGAACCGTGCGCCTCGCCGAATACCTCGGCGAGCCGCTTCCGGACGGCGTGTACCTGGCGACGGCCGCGTATGACTCCCCCGACGGGGGCGACCTCCGCATCCAGGCGCCGGCCGGCGACGGCGACGGCGACATCGACGCCGCCGAATACGCTTACTTCCCACTCATCTCCGCCGGCGTCGACCGCGCGGACACGGCCGACGGACC
>JALGWA010000149.1 GCA_025774425.1 bacterium | reverse complement strand
CTACGTCGTCGCCTGGAGCTGGCTCCTGCCGACGAGCGCCGGCCAGGTGCAGCTCGATTTCCCGAGCGAGGAGGGCGCCATCCTCGGCATAGCCGATTGCGACTTCAACGAGATCTGGGCCACCTACCTCTATTTCGCCGGTGTCGACGTCGATCCCTGGGAGGGCGAGCCCGACCCCGAGCACGCCGTGGAGGCCACGACCTGGGGCAATATAAAGTCGATGTTCAGATAGTCCGCGCGAGAATCGAGAGCCCCGGGGCGCCCGCCCCGGGGGCCTGTAACCCGGCCCGGCGTCCGCACTTGGCCGTTTTTGCGGTTGACACCCGCCGTGCGTTCTGATATACTTCATCTGTCGGACAGGTCGGGGCACTACGCCCCGAAGCTAAGGTTTCGAATGGCGTCAGGCTTTTTTGGTCGGTATCGCGGCAAACGGCCGATGGCGCTGTTTTGATTACGGAGGAAGGGGGTGGAGCTTCACCGGAGACATGATCTGGAGCTTTACTCCGAACTTGAGACCACGGGTTTTAGCCTCAGAGCTAAACCGTAGGAGGTGTAGTGATGCTTAAGAAGCTTCTAGTCGCTTGCCTGGGGACGGCCGTTGTGCTCGCCGCCGGCGTTGCGTTTGCGGGCGTACCCTGTGCAGGCACCTCGGAGTGCAACGTGTCGGTCCTTCACAAGGGGACGACAAGCTGCGACGGTACCGGGGGTGCATTCTGTCCGGCCGGCGACCAGGACACTATCTTGGTCGAAGTCGTGATCAGGGACTGCTACGGCAACACGCTTGCCGACAAGCAAGTCACGATCACCCCGCCGGGCGGCGACTTCTGCTTCTGCGAGGGCCCGAAAGTGGTTACGACGGACTCCCTTGGAGAAGCTTCCACGACCTTTGCGGAGTTCGGCGGATGCGGGTTCGTGCAGTTCTCTGCATCCAGCGAGGGCATGACGGTACTGGGCAACCTGGTCTACTCGGCGAACTTCGACAACGATGCGCCGGCCAACTGCGCGGTCACGTTGGGCGACTTCGCCAGGTTCGCGGCGGTTTACCTCACGAGCGACGCGTGCATGGATTACGACTGCAGCGGCCAGGTTACGCTTGGCGACTTCGCCAAGTTCGCCGCCCACTATCTGCACGCTTGTCCGGCCGAGTAGAGGACGGGATGGGATTTGGTTTGACTATGAAACTCGGGATGTGCTATAATAAGACAGCGCCGGAAAAGGTGCGCGAGGAGGTGATGCACACTACTTCTTGCAGTTGGCTGTTTTGCAGTAACTCCACCTGACGTGGAGTGTTAAGCTTCGGCTTCCTTCGACAAGAGACTGAAGCTAGACCAGAGCAAGCTTAAGGTATCCAAAAGCTTGACCCTGGAAAGGAGAGTAACATGAAGATTCTGGCGATAGCACTTGCTCTTACTCTGGTGCTCAGTGCCGCCGTTATCGCCGGCCAGAACCCGAACATGAAGTGCGCCGTGCACGTCGAGGGCCACAACGCCAAGCGCGCCTGCGGCACGCTTCCCGTGATCGAGGATTGTACGCAGATCATCACGACTCACGAGACGTACAACTTCGACGCGATGCCGGTCTTCTTCGATGTTTACGGCATCACGGGTGCGGAGTACTCGCTCAACTGGCCCGCCTGGGCGTACAGCGCCGCGTGGACCGGTTGCTCGGACTTCACGATCGGCGGGATCACGTGGCCCGGCGACAACATCTCGCAGACGTGGACCGAATGCCAGATCCAGTATGCCGTGATCTGCGGCTGGGCTTGGCTCTACGCCGACGATGCGGGCATGATCTGGATGGGTCCTCACAGCGAGTCCGGCTTCATCGGCTGCACCGACTGCAACTTCGAGGAAGAGTCGCCCATGTGCTTCTTCGCTGCGGGCGTCTACGGTGCCGTGGGTGATGACCCGTGTGCGCCGACCGCGACGGAGCCCAGCACCTGGGGCAGCATCAAGAGCATGTTCAAGTAATAAGCGCATCCTTGCGCTTGAAAGCGGGTGGCCCCGGCCACCCGCTTTTTTTTGGGGGGTCAGAGCTCAAAATGCACAGTGCTCCGGCACCGTGCGGCTTTGCCGCATAGACGGCGATGGGGCGTGGTCCCGCTTGGCCGCCGGCGACGGGGCGGCCGGGCCGGCATCGGGCGGCTCGAGACGCGGCCTCGCACGTCAACTAGGCCTCAACACTTGGCCCGCCGCTTCCGATATGTAGAATGGCGGGAGGGACCCCGGCACCCTCCCAGACCTCACGAACCTCGGGCCGGGACGGAGCGACGACTCGGGGCGGGCGGCGGCCCGGTCCCGGAAAGGAGATGGGCATGAAGATCCTGGTTATCGCACTGGGCATCACCCTCTTGCTGAGCGGCGGCGTCATCGCCGGCCAGAACACCGACATGAAGTGCGCCGTGCACGTCGAGGCCCACAACGCCAAGCGATCCTGCGGCGCGCTCCCGGTGATCGAGGACTGCACGCAGATCCAGACGACCTACGGTGATTACAACTTCGACGCCATGCCGGTCTTCTTCGATCTTTACGGCATCACGGGCGCGGAGTACTCGCTCAACTGGCCCGCCTGGGCGTACAGCGCGGCCTGGACGGGTTGCTCGGACTTCACGATCGGCGGCATCACGTGGCCCGGCGACAACATCTCGCAGACGTGGACGGAGTGCCAGATCCAGTACGCCGTGATCTGCGGCTGGGCGTGGATCTACGCCGACGGGGCGGGCACGATCTGCATGGGCCCTCACGGCGAGTCCGGCTTCATCGGCTGCACCGACTGCAACTTCGAGGAGGAGGAGCCCGTCCGCATCTTCTGCGCGGGCGTCTTCGGCGCATCGGGCGACGACCCCTGCGAGCCGACCGCGGTCGAGCCGACGACCTGGGGCAGCATAAAGGGCATGTTCAGGTAACACGCGAAGCACACCGCAACGGGAAGGCGGGCGGCCGCGGTCGCCCGCCTTTTTCCTGGGCCGTTGACACATCGAGGTCTCCCTGGTAGTCTTGACGGTGCTTGCCCGGCCGGTGAACGCGCTCGACGGCGCGGCCCGGGCATGCGGTGGGTCTGGGCCGGAGGTTGCATGGCCAGGGAGTCGAGAAAACTCATTCTGCCCGTTTTCGCGCTCTTCCTCTTGTCGGGGGCGACGAGCCTGGCCTATCAGGTCGTATGGACGCGCGAGCTCATCCGCGTGTTCGGGGCGACTTCGCTGGCCATAAGCACGGTGCTGGCGGCCTTCATGGCCGGGCTGGCGCTGGGAAGCTACGCCTTCGGGCACTGGATCGACAGGGGCGGCAGGCCCCTCGTCACATACGGCATACTCGAGCTCGGCATAGGGCTCTTCGCGCTCGCTTTTCCATTCATGCTCGACGCCCTGAACCCCCTCTACCGCGGGCTGTACCCTGTGTCCGGCGGCGCGAGCGCCGGGCTTACGCTCGCCAGGTTCGTCATCTCCTTCATCATAGTGCTGGTGCCCACGACCCTGATGGGAGGGACGCTTCCGGTGCTCAGCCGGTACGTGTCGGAGTCGCTCTCGGGTCTCGCGTTCAGGGTCGGCTGGCTCTACTCCATCAACACCTTCGGCGCCGTGACGGGCACCTTTCTCACGGGATTCGTGCTTCTGCCGGCCCTGGGAATCAGGGCCACCACCTTGATCGCCGTCGGCTTCAACTGCCTCATCTTCGCCCTGAGCATGTTGCTCGCCCGCGGCTCCGGCGGGCGCCGGGCGGAAGCGCGGGAGGCCGGGGCCGGGGCCGTCGCCCGCAGGGTCACTCTTGACGAGATGGCCGTGCTCGTCGCCTTCTTCTTCACGGGCGTGGCCGCGCTTTCGGCGGAAGTCATCTACACGCGCGTCCTCAAGCTCGTCGTCGGCACCACGGTGTACGCAATCTCGACCATGCTGACGGCCTTCCTGCTCGGGCTCGCCCTCGGCAGCGCCGTCTTCTCGCGCATCGCCCAGCGGACCTCGAGGCCGAAGCTCCTGTTCGCGGTCACAGCCGCCCTGATAGGCGTGCTCGTCTTCGCCAGCACGGTCGGCTTCGGGCGGCTTCCCGTGGCCTTCATGGACATCTACGAGGGCATGAACGGGACCTGGGGCAACTTGATCGCCGTCCAGTTCATGCTCTCGTTCCTCGTTATCATCGTGCCGACGTTCTTCATGGGCGCGACCTTCCCGCTGGTCGCCCGCATATACGCCACCGACCTCGCGCACGTCGGCGGCCGCATAGGCACCGCCTACGCGTTCAACACGGTCGGCGCGATATGCGGTTCGCTGCTCGGCACTTTCGTCTTCCTGAGCGCGTTCGGCGTCGAGAGGGGCATGTTCGCCGTCGCGCTCATTTACGTCGTCGTCGGCGTGCTGCTCTTCCTCACCGTGGCCGAGGGCATGGGACGCGCGTTCCGCGCGGCCGTCACGGGCGCCTTCGTCGTCACCCTCGCGGCGCTCGCCGTGTTCTCCCCCAAGTGGGACCAGAAGCTCATGACCACGGCCGTGTACGCATACGCCGGGGTCTACCGGACGACCGAGGGCATGCTCAAGGATGTCGCGCAGCGCCTCATGATGTTCTACGACGAGGGCCCTGCCGCCACGGTCTCGGTCGAGCGCAACCTCGGGGTCGTCGCCATGCGCATAGACGGCAAGATAGACGCTTCGAGCGGCGACGACATGATCACCCAGGAGCTGATCGCCCACCTACCGCTGCTTACGCATGCCGCCCCGGAGCCGGTGCTAGTCATCGGGCTGGGCAGCGGCGTGACGCTGGGGTCATGCGAGACGCATGGAGTCGATTACATCGAGTGCGCGGAGCTCATCGAGAGCGTCATCGAAGCCGCGCGCTTCTTCGACCCCTACTCCCACGACTCCCAGGCCGACCCGCGCGCGAGGATCTTCGTCGGGGACGGCCGCAATCACGTCTTCCTGA
>JALGWA010000148.1 GCA_025774425.1 bacterium | reverse complement strand
CTTCGAGATGATCGACGCGATCTGCACAATGTCGCCGGACGAGTCCTTGATGCCGGCGATGTTGGGGTGGTTCGACAGCTCGGCCACGAGGCGGGCGGAGAGGTTCAGCCCGGTGCTCCTGGGCATGTTGTAGAGGATCACGGGCACGGGGGAGGCGTCGGCGACGTCGGTGTAGAAGCGGGCGAGCGCCGCGTCGGTCATGCTCCCCTTATAGTAGTGGGGGGTGATCACGAGCGCCGCGGCCGCCCCCGCCTCCGCCGCCTTCTCCGTGAGCCTGATGGTCGCCCTCGTGGACTCACACCCCGTCCCCGCCACGATCGGCCTGTCGGGCGGGAAGTTCTCCCTCACGAACCTCACGAGCTCGACCTTCTCGTCCTCGTCGAGGTATACGAACTCGCCGTTCGAGCCGAGGACAACCAGCCCCGCGAGCTTCGTCGCCGCCCACCATTCCAGGTTCCGCTCGAGCCTCCCGTACGCGATCCGTTCGTCCTCGAACGGCGTCGGGATGGGGGCGAAGATTCCTTTGAGCATAGGCTTCTCCTCCAGTCTGCGTGGATCGGGCCTCGGGCGGCCGGGGGCTACCCGGCCGTCCGGTAGACCCTGTCGACCTCGGCGAGGGCCTCGTCGGCCGAGCACTTGTGCCCGAGGTCGTTCAGGACCGCGCCTATCGCGCGAAGCGCCCTCTCCACGTTCTCGCGCCTGGACCCGTGGCCCATCAGACCGATCCTCCACAGGCGGCCCTTGTAGTCGCCGAGGCCGCCGCCGATCTCGATCCCGTGCTGGAAGCGGAGCTTCTTGCGCGCCTCCGCGTCGTCGACGCCGTCCGGAATCAGCACGGCGGTGAGGCTGGGAAGCCTCTCCTCCTCGGGCGGCAGGAGCGACATGCCGTAGGCCTTCAGCCCCGCGACCAGGGCGGCGCTGTTGACGCGGTGCCTCTCGAACCGCGGCTCGAGGCCCTCCTCCTCTATGAGCGCCAGCGCCTCGTGGAGGGCGTAGATCATGTTCACGGGCGCGGTGTGGTGGTAGACCCTCTCCTTGCCCCAGTACTTCGTGAGCATGCCGAGGTCGAGGTACCAGCTCTGGACGGGGCTACTCCTCTTGCCGAAGAGCTCCATCGCCCGGTCGCCAACCGTGAGCGGGGCGAGGCCGGGCGGGCAGCTCAGGCACTTCTGGGTGCCGCTGTAGACGACGTCGAGGCCCCGGTCGTCCACCTTCACGGGGATGCCCCCGAGCGAGGTGACGGTGTCGACCACCACCAGCGCGCCCCTGTCGTGGGCGAGCTCGACGACGGGCTCCAGGGGCTGCAGAACGCCGGTAGACGTCTCGGCGTGGACGATGCAGACGGCCTTGACCCCGGGGTTGTCGTCGAGGGCCTTCTCGACATCGTCGGGGTCGATCGCGCGGCCCCACTCCGCCTTCACCTCGATGAGAACGCCACCGCAGCGCCCGACTATGTCGGCCATCCTCGTCCCGAACACGCCGTTCACGCAGACTATGATCCTGTCCCCGGGCTCGATGAAATTGACGAGCGCGGCCTCCATGCCGGCGCTCCCCGTGCCGGAGATCGGCAGGGTCAGGCGGTTCCTCGTCTGGAAGACGAAGCGGAGCAGGTCCATCGTCTCGTTCATTATAGTGAGGAACTCGGGGTCCAGGTGGCCGAGGGTCGGCCAGCTCATCGCCTCGAGCACCCTGGGATGCACGGGGCTCGGTCCGGGCCCCATCAGCAGCACTTCGTCAGGCGGCAGCTTCGCCATGGGTCAGGCCTCCCGTTTCGCGTTCTGCGTTTCGGCGCCGGCCCCTGCGCGTGTCTTGCGCCGCAACGACGACGCCAACGGGCCGGAGCGCCGGAGAACCTCTTCAAATCTCTATTCATATAGTGAACCCGCCATTCACCACGTTAAGGATATTCGCCGGATAGGGTGGGAGTTCCTGTCGTACGCCGGGGGCTCTCAATCGGGCTCGGGGCGCCAGAAGTCGAGCAGGTACTCGAACGTGACCCCCATGGTTATGTAGTTCGACGGCCAGCCGAATATGCCGACGCGGTTCACGATGTTGGTGCGGTCCCATATGATCACGTTGCGGAGCTCGTACCCCACCTCGCGCAGGGCCTCGATCAGCGAGACGTGGATGGTGACGCGGCCGTCCTCCCACCACATGTCGGGCACGTTGACGACGCAGTGCCCCTTCACTTTCAGCAGGGGGAGAAGCCGCTCGAAGATCGCCTTCATCTCCTCCGTATACTCATCGAGGGCGAGCGTCCCGAGGTCGCGAGGATCCTGGCTGTACTGCTCGATCCTCCCGAGCTGCTCGTTGGCGCGCTGGTCGCCGCGCCGGCTCTTGTTCTTGCGGCGCCTGTTCAGGAGGTTCGCGTAGGGGGGCGAGGTGAGGATCAGTTTGACGGTGTCGGGGCGGATATAGCGGTCGATGTTCCTGGCGTCGTCGCACACGGGGATCTGCCTGCAGCCGTTCGATTCCTCGCGACCGTCCAGGCGCTCTCGGCAGAGCTGCACGTACTTCTGGTTGAGGTCGAACCCGACGGCGTTGCGCTCGGCGTCGCGCGCCGCGACGAGCGTGGTGCCGCTGCCTACGAAAGGGTCGAGCACGAGCTCCCCCCGGTGGGTGAAGAGGTCTATGCAGCGCCTGGCGAGTGCTATGGGGAAGGTGGCGTGGTGGACGTCCTTGTCGCGGACGTCTCGCCCTTCGTAGTAGAACCGCCAGACGCCGATCTGCGCCTTCAGCCACTCCTTGGCGGTGAGGCAGTTGAGGTGCTTGGGGGGGCAGTCGCAGGTGCGCTCGTGGGCGACGTCCAGGTAGCAGCGGCTCGTCTCGCGATCAGGTCGGCCGTCGGTTGACCGGCGACCGAGGTCGGAGACTCCGCCGGATGCCCCCACCCGTCCGCGTTCACCTCGACCGGGCTCGTGAATCGCCCCACGATCGCTCGGCAACGCCACACCCCCCTGGCCGGCCGACCGGCGATCTACCGGTTATCTTTGACCAGGGAGGCCGGGTTTCCTTTTGCGATAGCTGCATCGTCAATGGTGATGTCTATTCTTCAGAGCGAAGGGGTCAGCGATCCGAACAGCGCCTCCATCTCCAGGCGTCTAAGACCAAGCTGCTTGAAGTTCTCCGCGGCTGCACTCATCTGAGCAGCGGCGGCTGTCCGCCGCCCGCCGGCGCCCGCCAGGGCTCGACCTCACCGCGAGGTATTCTCCAGGATGATCCCCGAGGACCGCCCCCCTGTAGAGATCAAGCAGGCGGTGGCCTTTTCACTCGTGTGACCAAATCAGAGCGAGGGAGTGAGCCCGAAGTTGACGGGGTGGCGACGCTCGTGGACATTATGCACTTGAAAGAACGCGCGGGAGGAGAATGCGTGGTCTCACATCACGCGGGGGCCCGGCCTGTGTCTGGAAAGGCTACCTGTTGCGGGCACCTGCGGCGCGGGGCGTCTCAGTCGGCTGCTTCACCATCACCCTCGTCGACGACGTAATCGCCTGGAACCTCGTGCCAGTCGGCCCTGACCTGGACCCGCTCGTACGTCTCGTCGTAGTCGGGGGGGTCGAAGTAATCGGTCGCGGAGCCCATATCACCGACGCTGTAGAGGTAGTCCGCGCCCGAGGCACAATCCACCGGAACCCACCGCTCCCCATCCCAGAACTCGTTCCAGGCATGACCCATGTCGCCCTCCGACGGGGCTCCCCTGCCGAACACGATCCTGCACCTGACCCCTGCGGCGCGGAGCAGAGCGGCGTACAGGCACGCGTGGTCGTAGCATACGCCCTTCCTGATCCTGAGGGTTTCGAGGGCCCCGGCATCCGAGGAACAGAGGTCCTCGCCGTTCTGCAACTGCTCGAGCTTCTCGTAATCGTACTCGATGCTGCGTATCATCCACTGGTAGACCGCGAACCCTTTCTCGTAGTCCGTATCGCAGCCGAAGGTCAGCTCCCGTGCCAGCTCGACGATCACCGGGTCGTCGCTCTCCACGCCGTAGGTCGGCACAAGCCACCTGAGATCCTCGTCGCACTCGTTCGTGACCGTGAGGGCAAGGTCGAACCAGTAGAAGTCGGGACGGTCGGAGGGGTAGCCGAAGACGAGGCGGTACTCCCCGGGTCCCCTGTCGAGCCAGATCGTTCGCTCGAACCGACCGTCTTCTACCGCCACCGCGACCGCCCGCTGCTGACCGTCCTTGCCGAGGAAGAGCACGAGCTCGTCCTCCGACGTCGTGCCGGAGACCATCAAACGCCCGTCCCGAGAGACCGGACGATACGTGTACGGCTCGGCCAGCTGAACCCTCCTGGTAGACGGGACCTCGGACGTCCGCGTGACGTAGAAGCCGGTCTGGACCCACCACTTGAGATCCTCCGAGGGATCGGGCGAGCAGACATCTACGCTGTAGCGGCCGGGCCCCCTCTCGAGCCAGACCTTCCCGAGGAATCGACCGTCGGCTACGTCCAGGAAGGTCCAGTCACGCTCTTCCGTGCCGAGCTTCTGTACGATCACGGCCACGCGATCGGAGCCGGCGAAGCCGGCGACGTTGACGCAGTCCTCGACCGACAGCTCCTGCCTGTCGGGGTACGCCACCTGCAGCCTCTGTGACCCGTAGAGCGCCTCTTCCGCGGTCACGTAGATGTTGAAATCTGTGACGTAGGTCCCATCGTCCCGGGGCTTCATCACCGACATCCTGTAGATGCCGGGACCGAACGGCAGCCACACCCTTGTATCGAACCAGCCGTCCGACGTCACCGGGATCTCCACGGTAGACGTCCAGAGGCCTTTCGCGATCTCGATGTGGAACTGGGGGCCGCTGGTCCGTCCCTTGAAGCGAACGAAGTAGGACGCGGTGATATCGAACTCGTTCGGCAGCATCAGCTTCGTATGGTCCGTGAAGATCGTAGACATACACGCCTCTTCGGCCGCTTCCTCCTCAC
>JALGWA010000147.1 GCA_025774425.1 bacterium | reverse complement strand
TCTGGCAGGCGAACACCTTGTCACGTATGAACCTGCCCCTCTCATCGACGGGGGCGTTGCCCTGCGCGACCGTGTAGCGGTCCTCCTTGTCCGCGCTCAGGTACTCGATCTCGTTCGTCGCTATGCCGTTCCTCACGATCCGGTAGGGAGTCTCGAGGAATCCGAATTCGTTGATCCTCGCGTAGGTGGAAAGCGAGCTGATCAGGCCGATGTTCGGCCCCTCGGGGGTCTCGATGGGGCAGATCCTCCCGAAATGGGTGTAGTGGACGTCGCGCACTTCGAACCCCGCTCTCTCCCGAGTCAGGCCGCCGGGGCCCAACGCCGACAGGCGCCTCTTGTGCGTCAGCTCGGCGAGGGGATTGGTCTGGTCCATGAACTGGGAGAGCTGGCTGGAGCCGAAGAACGTCTTGATGACCGCCGCGACAGTCCTCGCGTTGACGAGATCCGAAGGCGTCATCAGCTCGGTGTCCTGGAGGCTCATCCGCTCCTTTATTATTCTCGCCATCCGCGTCAACCCGATGGAGAACTGGTTGGAGAGCAGCTCCCCGACCGTACGGACACGCCTGTTCCCGAGATGGTCGATGTCGTCCGTCTGGCCCTTGTTGTCCCTGAGCACGAGGAGGTATCTGATGATCTCCACGAAATCCATCTTCGTCAGCACGGTCACGTCCAGGGGCGTATCGAGGTCGAGCCTCTGGTTGAGCTTGTACCTGCCCACGCGGCCCAGGTCATAGCGCTTCGGGCTGAAGAACAGCCTGTGGATCAGATTCCTCGCGGTCTCGAGCGTCGGCGGGTCACCCGGGCGCAGCAGGTTGTATATCTTGAGCAGCGCCTCTTCCTCGCACCTGCTCGTGTCCTTGCGGAGGGTGTTCCGCAGCACCTCGTTGTCCTGGCCACCCCTGTCGACCGTGATCTTCACCCTCTTGACCCCGGCGAGGTGAAGGGCCTCCACTACGGTCGGCGTTATGCTCTCCCCCGCCTCGAGAAGCACTTCGCCCGTCGACCTGTCGATCACCGTCTCGGCGGCGTACTTGTCGACGAGCGCGTCCTTCCTCTTCTTGTCGGTCGCGGGCATCTTCACGGTCTCGACATCGTAGTAGAGCCGCAGTATATCCTCCGTCGTCGAGAACCCTATCGCCCTCAAGAGGACCGTGACCGGGATCTTCCGCTTGCGGTCGATGTGGACGTACATGATGTCGTTGACGTCCAGGCTGAACTCGACCCACGAACCGTGGTACGGGATGATCCTGGACGAATAGAGGCGCTTCCCGTTCGGGTGTATGCTCTCATCGAAGAAGACGCCCGGAGACCTGTGCAACTGGCTGACCACCACGCGCTCGGCGCCGTTGATGACGAAAGTGCCCTTGTCGGTGATCAGCGGGATCTCACCGAGATAGACTTCCTGCTCGATGATGTTCTTGATCTCCTTGCGGCCGTCGACGTTCTCCTTCACTATCAGCCTGAGAGTCGCCTTGAGCGGCGCAGCATACGTGACATCCCTCTCCTGGGACTCCTCGATCGTGTACTTGGGCTCCCCGAGCGTGTAGCTGACAAACTCGAGGGAATAATTGTCCCTGGTGTCGTTGATCGGAAAGATCTCCTTGAAAACCTTCTGGAGTCCCTCATCCCTCCGCTGATGAGGAGCGACGTCCTTCTGGAGAAAGCTGTTGAAAGAGTCGAGCTGCACCGAAAGGAGATTCGGAACATCCATAATCTCGTGAATCTTCGAGAAGCTCTTTCTGTCGGTCATGAGTCCAGCCATCAGGCTCAACACCCCCGGTCTCTCATTCGGTTACTTCATCTCGACGGTCGCGCCGACCTCCTCGAGCTTGGTCTTGATCTCCTGGGCCTCTTCCTTGGTGACACCTTCCTTGACGGGATTGGGAGCGCCCTCGACGAGATCCTTGGCTTCCTTCAGGCCCAGACCGGTGACGGCCCGCACCACCTTGATCACCTGGAGCTTCTTCTCCCCGAACGAGCTCAGGATGACGTCGAACTCCGTCTTCTCCTCCTCGGCAGGGGCCCCGCCGCCCGCAGCGCCCGCCGCCGCGACGGCGCCGGCCGGAACGGCCGCCATGGGAGCGACGTCGAACTTGTCACTGAGCGCTTTCGCAAGGTCGGAGAGCTCGAGCGCGGTCAGGCCCTCGATCATCTCGACTATCTTCTCGACCTTGTTGTCCTCGGCTGCCTTTGCCATTGTCCACCTCCGTAAACCTTCTCGGCGTAAGCCTTAAGTTTGGGTTCCCTTTTTCCTCGCGATTTCGTCTATGATGGAGACGAGATTCCTCAGCGTGCCCTCCATGCTCCACACGATCCGGGCCATCGGAGCGTTGAGCACGCCTATCACCTGGGCGATCAGCCCGTCCCTGCCCGGCAACCTCGAAATCTCCTTTATCTCGTCGGCGGAATACGCCCGGCCGTCGAGGTAGCCGCCCCTGAACGCCATCTTGCGGGTCTCCCTCATGAACTCGGCCAGCACCCTCGCAGGCGCCGTCGAATCCTCGAAGCTCAGGGCCAGCGCGGTCGGACCGTCGATGAACTCGTTGATTTCCTCGACCTCCGCCCCCTTCGCGGCTATCCTCGCAAGCGTGTTCTTCACGACCCTGTACTCTACTCCGGCCTCTTTGCACCTGCCCCTGAGATCGTTGGCCTCCGCCACGGTCAGGCCGGTGTAGTCGGCCAGAACGAACCCCTCGGCCGTGGAGAACTTCTCCCTCAGCGTCTCCACCGCCTTGATTTTCTCCGGCTTTGGCATCGTCTTTCTCCAGCTGCTACAGCTTCAACTCCGCGATCTCGGCACCGGAATCGATCCTGACGCCCGGCCCCATGGTCGAAGTCAGCGTCAGGCTCTTCACGTACTGCCCCTTCGAAGCCGCGGGCCTGGCCCTGAGAAGCTCCCCGAGCAGCGCCCTCGCGTTCTCCGAAATCTGCTCCGGCGTGAACGAAATCTTGCCGATGCCGACGTGAATGTTGCCCGCCTTGTCCACCCTGTACTCGACCTTGCCGGCCTTGGCCTCCGTGACCGCTTTGGCGACATCGAAAGTCACCGTGCCGGTCTTGGGATTGGGCATGAGGCCGCGCGGCCCCAGGATCCTGCCGAGCTTGCCGACTTCGCTCATCATGTCCGGCGTCGCGATGGCCACGTCGAAATCCGTCCAGCCCCCCTTTATCTTCTCGATAAGGTCCGCGCTTCCGACGAAATCCGCCCCGGCCGCCTCCGCCTCCTTTTCCTTGTCGCCCATCGCGAACACGAGCACCTTGACGCTTCTGCCCGTGCCGTGCGGCAGCACGACCGTGCCCCTGACCTGCTGGTCAGCCTTCTTGGGATCGACATTGAGCCTCGCGGCGAATTCCACGGTCTCGTCGAACTTCACGTAAGACGCCTCCTTGAGCAGCCTGGCCGCGTCCACAAAGGACATTTCCCCGCTCCCGGCCACCTTCCCGCTCGCCGCGATGTACTTCTTGCCTCTCTTCATCTTGAGTTCCACCTGTTTACCGACCGCTGACTTCGATTCCCATGCTTCTCGCCGTACCCATGACCATCCTCACCGCCGCATCGATGTCGCGCGCGTTCAGGTCCGGCATCTTCGTCTTCGCGATCTCGACCACCTGGTCCATCGTGACCGTTGCTATCTTCGTCCTGTTCGGCTCCCCGGATGCCTTCGCAATCCCCGCAGCCCGCTTCAGGAGAACCGCGGCGGGGGGAGTCTTCGTGATGAACGAGAAGGTCCGGTCATGGTAGACCGTGAGCACCACCGGAATGGTCAGACCCGCGTCCTTCTGGGTCTTGGAGTTGAAAGCCTTGCAGAACTCCATGATGTTGACCCCGTGCTGGCCCAGGGCCGGCCCCACCGGCGGTCCGGGTGTCGCGTTCCCGGCCGGAATCTGAATCTTGATCGTCGCGATAACTTTCTTGGCCATCTTCCGCTCCTAGATGCTCTTGACCTGGAGGAAGTCCAGCTCGACGGGCGTCGGGCGCCCGAATATGCTGACCATCACCTTGAGTTTTCCCCTCTCCGCGTTGATCTCGTCGACGACGCCCGTGAAATCGCTGAACGGTCCGTCGACGACCTTGACGTGCTCCCCGATGTTGAACGGTATCTCCGGAGTGGGCTTCGCCTTGCCGGTGTCTATCGCCTCGAGTATCCTCTCGACTTCCTCTTCCCGCAGCGGCGTCGGCCGCTGGCCCGTCCCGATCAGGCGGGACACGCCCGGGATGTTGTTTATCACGTGCAGTATCTCGTCGGTCAGCTCCATCTCGACGAGAATGTAGCTCGGAAAGAACTTGCGCGTCGAAGTCATGCGCTTGCCGTTCTTCATCTCCGTCACGTTCTCCATCGGGATGATCACCTTGCTGACCATATCTTCCATGCCCTGCGCCTTGACCAGCTTCTCCAGCGCAAGTTTCACTTTCTTCTCATGTCCCGAATAGGTATGGACCACATACCATCTCTTGGCCATTCCATCACCCATCACAGGGGCTCACCGCAACGCCTGGTGCATGAGCAGCATCAGCCCCTTGTCGACGATGTACACGAACAACATGAAGATCAGCACGGTCACGATAACGACGGCCGTAGAACCCTTGAGTTCATTGGCCGTAGGCCATGCAACCTTCGTCAGCTCGACCCTGACTTCCTTCAGGAACTTCTTCAGCCTTTCAAACATAAAAATCCCCTACATACCAGAGACTTCACTGACAGGGCTTCTCTATCTCGTCTCTTTGTGAGGTGTATGTTTGCCGCAGAATCTACAGTACTTCTTGAACTCCACCCGGTCCGGATGCTTCCGCCTGTTCTTCTTGGTGGTGTAGTTCCTCCTCTTGCATACGGAACAGGCCAGCGTAATGATCTCGGAACAGGCCAGCGTAATGATCTCTCTCACGGCTCTCTACGACCCTCTCTAGTGAACCTTATTCCAGAATATCGCCGACGACGCCCTGTCCCACGGTCCTGCCGCCCTCACGGAGGGCGAACGTCAACCCGCGCTCCATCGCAATCGGCGTAATCAACTCTATGTCCATCGTCACGTTGTCACCGGGCATCACCATCTCCCGGCCCTCCGGCAACTTGATCGAGCCGGTCACATCCGTCGTACGGAAATAAAACTGAGGCCGGTAGCCCGTGAAAAACGGCTTGTGACGACCGCCCTCG
>JALGWA010000146.1 GCA_025774425.1 bacterium | reverse complement strand
CTCGAGCCCGTGCTCGAGGACATGCGCCTCTCGAGCGGCGTGCCGTGGACGGTGCCCATCCTGCTCGACGTCACCGAGGAGGAAGCCGGCGGCCTGGAGGAGGGCGAGGACGTCTGCCTCAAGAACGCCGACGGCAAGCCGATCGCGGTACTCCACTTGAAGGAGAAGTTCACATATCCCAAGGAGAAGATCGCCGCCGCCGTGTTCGGAACCAACGACCTGGCCCACCCGGGGGTCAAGTCGACCATGGAGATGAAGGACTTCTTCCTGGCCGGCGAAATAGACCTCGTCGACCCCACGAGGGACCCCTTCCCCAAGTACAACCTGACCCCCGCCGAGACCAGGCGGATATTCGAGGAGAGGGGCTGGAAGACCATAGCAGGCTTCCAGACGAGGAACGCCCCGCATGTCGGGCATGAGCGCATGCAGAAGACCGTGCTGTCCCTGGTGGACGGCCTCCTCATCCACCCGGTCATAGGCAAGAAGAAGAAGGGGGACTTCAAGGACGAAGTCATTCTGAAATGCTACGACGTGCTTCTCGACAACTACTTTCCCAGGGAGCGGGTGCTTCTCAGCATTCTCCCCATGGAAATGAGGTATGCCGGGCCGCGCGAGGCCGTTCATCACGCCATCATACGCAAGAACCACGGCTGCACGCATCTCATAGTGGGGAGGGACCACGCCGGCGTGGGCAGCTATTACCACCCCGAGGCCGCGATCGAGATCTTCTCCAAGATCGACGACCTCGACATAAAGCCGATTACGGTGCGCGGCGACTTCTTCCACTGCAGGAGGTGCCGCGCCCTCGAGAGCGAGAGGACCTGTCCCCACGGCGACGAGGAGAAGATCTTCTTCTCCGGAACGGTGGTCAGGAAGATGCTGACAGAGGGCGGCACTCCTCCTCCGGAGATGATCAGGCCGGAGGTGTTCGAGGCCCAGAAGCAGTTCGACAATCCCTTCGTCGAGTGAAGAGGAGAGCAGAATGGCACTCAAAAGGAAAGTCATGGTAATAGGGCTGGACTGCGCCGCGCCGCATCTCGTCTTCGACGAGCTCACCGCCCAGCTCCCCAACTTCAGGAGAATCATGGACGAGGGCGTGTACGCGAGGATGAAGAGCTCCATACCTCCGATCACATGCCCGGCCTGGATGTGCATGGTCACGAGCAAGAATCCCGGCAAACTCGGCATCTTCGGCTTCAGGAACCGCAGCGAATACTCCTACCAGGATTTCTGGATAGCCAACTCGACGGCGATTCACGAACCGACGGTGTGGGATTTCATAAACAGGGAGGGATATCTGGCGGGCGTGATCGGCGTGCCCCAGACATACCCGCCCAAGCCTATGAACGGTTTCCTGGTCACGGGTTTCCTCGCCCCGGACACCGACAGCGACTACACGTTTCCCGAGTTCATAAGGGACGAGATCAAGGCCGCGGTCGGAGACTACATCATCGACGTCAAGAAGTTCCGCCGGGAGGACAAGGATTCGCTGCTCGAGGAGATCAGGGAGATGGCCAAGCAGCGTTTCGACCTGGTGGAGGCCTTCCTCGACAAGCCCTGGCATTTCTTCATGTTCGTCGAAATGGGGCTCGATCGCCTTCACCACGGCTTCTGGAAGTACATGGACAAGACGCACAGGAAATACGAACCGGGCAACAAGTACGAGAACGCCATTCCCGACTACTACAAGTATCTGGACAAGCGAATCGGGGACCTCATGGCCAGGCTGGATGACGACACCGTCGTCATCATAGTGTCCGACCACGGCGCCAAGAAGATGGAAGGCGCCATCAACATAAACGACTGGCTGATCAGGGAAGGCTACATGAAGCTCAAGACCACCCTTTCCGGGGTGACGAGGTTCGACGAGGTCGACGTCGACTGGGACAACACCGTCGCCTGGGGTCTCGGCGGCTACTACTGCCGCCTGTTCCTCAACGTCAAAGGGAGAGAGAAGAACGGCGTCGTCGATCCGGAAAAATACGAGCAAGTGAGGGACGAGATCGCCGAGAAGCTCCGGGGGATCACCGACGAGAAGGGCGGGAACATAGGCACCCGCGTGCTCAAGCCGCAGGAGGTCTATGACGGGCCGCACACCGACCAGGCGCCCGATCTCATCGTCTACTTCGGAGACCTCTACTGGCGTTCAACCGGATCGGTCGGACACGACTCGATTCACTCGTTCGAAACGGAAGTCGGTCCGGATGACGCGGTTCACGACGAGTACGGCATCTTCCTGCTCCACGACCCCCGGGTCAAGCGCGGCGGGAGGCTCGACGATGTCAGCATCTACGACGTGGCACCGACCATACTCAAGGAGATGGGGATAGGGATCCCCGAGGAGATGGAAGGCAAACCGATCACCTACTAGAAGGGAGAGTTCAATGGACAAGGGTGTATTCATCTGGTTCACGGGCGTCCCGGCCTCGGGAAAATCGACGATCGCCAGGGGCGTCGAGAAGGCTCTCAGGGAGCGCGGCGTGAAGGTCGAGAACCTCGACGCCGACGAGATCAGAGCCAACCTGAGCCCCGACCTCGGCTACACGGCCAAGGATAGGGACACCAACACCAAGAGGCTCGCCTTCATGGGCAAGATGCTGACCCGGAACGGCGTGAGCGCGATCGTCGCGGCCGTCTCCCCCTTGAGGGAACATCGCGACCGCGCCCGCAGGATGGTCGACAACTTCGTCGAAGTCTGGGTCAAGGCCTCGCTCGAAGAGTGCAAGAAACGCGATCCCAAGGGGCTCTACAAGAGGGCCGAGCGGGGCGAGATCAACGACATCGCCGGTTGGCACATGCCGTTCGAAGAGCCGGAGAAGGCCGAGGTCGTGCTCGAGACCGACAAGGAGTCGGTCGAGCAGTCGGTCGCCAAGGTGCTGCTCACGCTCGAGACCATAGGCTACATTCCGAAGGGCGGATCCGGTGAGGACAAACCCTACTCCGACGAAGACGAGGAGAAGGTCAAGGAGCGCCTGAGAGGCCTGGGTTACATAGAGTAGGCGCGAGCCGCCCCGCGTCTGAACTGAACGGGAGCCTGCCGTCCGCAGCGGGCTCCCGGCGTCCACCCGGCGGCGGCGACCGGCGGCCTAGGCCGCGAGCGACCTGCCGTCCATGTCCGACGGGCGCTCAGCATCCATGACGTCCAGTATGGTCGACGTCACGTCTATCACCGCGGCCCCTTCGGCCTTGAGGTCGAGCCCTCTGGCGAAGAGCATGGCGTCGTCATAGGTGTGCATGCCGACGATGGGCCCCTTGCCCGAGAGATTGTCCTTGCCGAACGCCCCCTTGGGGTCGTAGCCGTCGACGGGATTGACGACGAGGTCGGGAGCGTACTTGAAGTTGGGCCCGTCGTAGAGTTCTTCCCTCGTGAGGACTTCCCGCACCACGCGGACACCCTCTTCATCGGTAAGTTCGAGCAGGTCGCGCCTCACTTCGTCCCTCAAGGTCTCGTATTCGCCGGCCTTGACGATCCCGGCAGCCTCGCGTCCCTCGAGATTGAGGTAGATGCGGCCAGGATCGAGGCAGAACACCTTCGTCCTGGACGGGTCGATGTCGGCGAGCGACTTGGCCTCCGGCTTGCAGACGAGGTAGCCCCTGTCCTCGAGGAACTTGTTGATGTAGATCTCCTTCTTGAGCGTGCAGAATCCGTGGTCGGACATGACGAAGAGATTGACGTCCTCCCCGACCTCGGCGTCGACGCGCCCGATGAACTCGTCGATCATGGAGTAGACGTCCATGAACTGCGCGCCGTACTTGGGGTCGTCCTCCTCCATGTATCGCCACATGAAGTGATGCAGCCTGTCTGTCTCCATGAAGTGGACGATGGCGAAGTCGTACTTGTCGTCCCCGTACAGGCTCATGAAGTTGCGCGCCCGCGCCTCGAAGACGCGCTTGATATCCGGCTGACAGTTGTCGAGGTTCTCCCTCGCCCTCCACGGGTCGATGTCGAGCTCGTAGCCGCCCTGCTTCAGCCTCGCGGCGATCTCCGGCGGGTACGTCGCGCCGTCGACCTTGGGGGCGAGGAAGCCGGCGACGAGCACGCCGTTCACCTTGCGGGGCGGGTAGGTGACCGGGACGCCCATGCTCAGCACTTTCCTCCCCTGGTCGCTCAACACTTCCCACAGCGCCTTGCCGGACATGTGGGACGAGTTCGGAATGTAGAGCGAGTACGTGCCCGGCTTCCTGTCGATGAAACCGAAGATGTTGTGCTTGGCGGGGTTCTTGCCGGTCATGAACGTCGACCATGCGACACAGGAAACCGTGGGATGCACCGACTTGGTCTCGATGAGCGAACCCTTGGCGAACAGGCTCCTGAAGTTGGGGAGCCTGCCCTCATCGATCTTCTTCTTCAGGAACGAGAGCGGCGTCCCGTCCAGGCCGATCACGAGCACCCTGGGTTTGCTCTTCTTGAACCACACGGCTGTCCCCCCTTGGCTTTACCGGTTCTCGGGCGCCCCCGCGCCCGGGCGGACGCGACCCGCGCGGGCGGCCCGCAGACATGGCATCATTCTACTATAGATGAATCGGGCGCGATGGGGTAGCTCTTTATGCCGCAGGGCGGGACCGGCTTTTTCCGGCTTCCGCCCGACCCGGGGTTCTGGTATGATGCCGGGGGTTCCATGCCAAGGAGGACACCGATGCCGTCCGTAAACCATCTCGTCCGCTGTGCCGTTGTTTCCGCTCTGCTGCTCGCCCCCGCCGCGTGCGCGGCCGCGTCCCGCCCCGGCGACGTCGTCGCCGCGCTCGGGGCCTCGGACCACCCGACGGGCCTCGCATGGGACGGCGGGCGCCTTTGGATGTGCGACCGGGACTCTCCGTCGATATACGCCCTGGACACCGCGACGGGGGCCCGCGTGGACTCGGTCGCCTGCCCCGCCTTCTTCCCCCTCGGGCTCGCATACGGCGACGGATGCCTGTGGGTGTCCGGCTACGACGAGACCGGC
>JALGWA010000145.1 GCA_025774425.1 bacterium | reverse complement strand
GGGTCCGTCGGACAACCGGCCGGATACCGCCCGGTCCTTCCCAGAATCTTCTCCCAATAATCGCAATTGGTGCAAGGGGCGGTGGGTGGGCCGTCATCGCCGCAGGCCAGCACGAACAAGCATGCCCCGGCGGTGACCAGCAATCCCACAAGCACTCCGAGATTCCTGTCCAAGGTGCAAACCTCCCGACCTGTTACTTCGAGGGAAGAATCAAATCCGATTCTTGGCAACTTCCGGTAAACTTCACCGGCAAGACTATAAGTAAGCGCATCAGGGGTGTCAAGCCATTTTTCCCCTTGCCATTGGCGGACTTAGCGTCATAACATGGTGCGACCCGACGCTCCGGAGGCCACGTGGGAAGACAGATCGCGCTCGCAGGTGTGGCCGCCTGGCTCGTCTTGCTGGCGGCCCTCTTCATCCACTACCAGTTCGGTCCATTCGTCATGGAGAGCAAGGCCCCCGGCTGCCTGTTGTCACTGGTCAAGGTGTCGGCCGTCCTGCTAGCATGTGCGGCGTTCGGCCTCAAGCTCATGGGGCGCGGCGCCGCCTCGCCGTCGAGATGCCTCTCGGGGCTCGCCGCGGGATTGGCGGTCCTGGCCCTAGCCGGATTCGCCATGGGCGTTCTGGGCATCCTCAATCCCTATACGGTGTATGCTTTGGTCGGCATCTTCATGGCCGTGTCCCGCCGTGAAGTGCGGGCCGTGCTCGGCGCGGCGAAGCGGGCTGCGACCGGGCCCCTGGACGGCCTGGAGGCGGCCTTCGCCGTCTTGATCGCGGTCGCGGTAACGGTGGGCCTGATAAACTGCCTCTCGCCGGTGACCGCCAACGACGCGCTCGTCTACCATCTCAACCTGCCGAGGATCTACTCGGACCACGGCGGCATGGTGCATCTGCCCTTCAACGTCTACGCCAACATGCCGCATTACGGCGAGGTGATCTATGCCGTTCTCTACTCGATTGCGGGGGAAACCGGCGTCGTGCTCCTCTACTTCGCGATTCTAGTCTCGGCGTCGCTGGCGGCGGGCGCCCTGGTCGCCAGGGCCGCCCCGCGGGTGTTCGGCCTGCTGGCGGCCGCGGCGTTCCTCGTTCAGCCCCTCGTCCTCGACCACAGGGTGGTCGCCAATATCGACGTGCTTCTCGCTTTCGTCTACCTGGCGGCGATAGGCATCATCGTCGAGAAGGAAAAGAGGGAGAGCGCGCTGAGATCCGTCATCGTCGTATCCGCCCTCGCCGGGTTCATGATGGGCGTCAAGTACATGGGAATAGCGCCCGCGCTCTCACTCCTGGTTCTCATGCCGTTGCTCCGCCGTGAGCATGTCTCACCCGCCCGCATCGCGCTCGGTCTGGCCGTCGCCGCGGCCGTGTTCTCGCCCTGGCCGATCCGCCAGGCCCTCGAGACGGGCAATCCATTCTATCCCATGTTGGAAGCCCGATTCGACGGGGCCAACTGGGATGATGTCCAGGAGGAGCAGCTCGTCGCCTGGCAGAGGAGCATGGGCATGGGACGGAGCCCGGCCGCCTGCCTCGCGCTCCCCTTCAACGTGAGCGTCAGGGGAAGGCCCGGTCTCAACTACAGGCATTTCGACGGCACCATATCGCCGGTCTTTCTCATGCTCTTCCCGCTCGCACTGGTGAGGCGCCGCAGGACGACCACGGCGCTGGCGCTCACCGCCGTCGCGCTCGGCGCTTTCTGGGCGCTCACGTCACAGCAGCTGCGTTTCCTCCTGCCCGCGCTCGGCCTCCTCGCCGTCTCGGGAGCGCTGGGCCTCGCGGAGACCGCAGCAGGCGGCGCCGACCGGCAAGGGAAGACGGACGGACGGGGAGACGCCCGAAGCCGGGCCTGGGCGACCTTTATCCTCCTCGGCGTGCTCTTCGTGGAGGTTGCGGCCCTGGCCGCCCCCGACCAGTGCGGCCGCCCGTGGCTCGGAGACGCAGTCGGCGAAAGGCTGAGGGCCGCGCTCGGCCTCGAACCCGCCGACCGCTTCCTCGAGCGCACCGTCCAACCATACAGTCTTTACAGGCAGGCGGATGAAGTTCTTCCGCGGGGCGAAGGCGTGTTCATGATCTGGGAGAACAGGGCCTATCACCTGGGCCGGCCTTACCTCGCCGACAGCTTCTTCGAGGCGTCCACCGTCATGCGCATCGTCGCCCGTGCGGAGGACGCACGCGACCTCAGGGACACTATCGAGGGTCTGGGCTATCGCTATGTCCTCGTCAACGACCTCCTCGGAGAGATCTTCGCTAGGCGCTACCCTCCACAAGACGTCGCCAGGTTGCGCGACTTCATTCAGACCTACCTGGAGCCCCTGCGCTCGGCGAACAAGGTCACGCTCTACCGTCTGGGCGGCGAACCCGCCCGGTGAGGCCGCCCGTCACTGAATATAGCCCACGGCGCGCAGCCTCTCCTTGATCTTCTCGTCGAAGGGGGTCTTGAGGGGCTCGCCGTATTCGCGCTGCCCGGTCTCATACGTCGACACGAACGTGACGGGCCTCGACGCCAGCAGGTCCGGCTCGAAAGCGTCCGTCAGGACGCGTCCGTCCATGTCTCTCCCGACATCGAGTCCGAGGGCGTAAAGGATCGTCGGCGTGATGTCGAGCACGTCGGCATCGACTATCGTCGCCCCCTTCTTGACGCCCTTGCCCATCAGGCCGATTATCCCGTTCTCCCCGTGCATGTAGATGCCCAGCATTATCCCGCCGTCGGGCCTTCGGCGGGGCCCGTGGAAGCCGTGGTCCGAGCATACGACAAGCAGCGTCTCGTCGTCCATGAGGTCCATGAACTCGCCCAGCGTCTCATCGACCCATATGTAGTACTTGTCTATTATCTCAGAAAGCGGGCTCTCCTTGACGTTGACGCGATAATGCCAGAATGCGTGCCCGAACGAATCCACACCGTTGAGGTAGAGGGCGAGCAGGTCGACGTCCTTCTCCGCCAGGTGCAATGCGATCCGCCTCATCGTCTCGTCCGTCGCGTATATCATCTTGACGTAGCTCTTGTGCCAGGGCGCGGCCTGCACCTCCTCCGGTGAGGCGGACACGGGGTAGAACCTCGCCACGGCGTCGTCGCTGACGTTCCCCGGGATCACGCGGAGATGGTCGACCTCGGCGAAGAGATCCTCCGGATAGGTCTGCCGGTCGAGCCTGATGGCATGTTCCTGTTCGTACTGGACGTAGTCGGAGACCATGTAGCCGTTCACCTCTTCGGCCGGCCACGTCACCAACCAGCCCACGACCGCCACGCGGTAGCCGGCCTCGCTGAGTATGTTCCAGATCGCCTTGACCCGCCTGGCGTTGCCGGTGAAGGGAACCGTGTCACCCCGCGCGGCGACGCTGACGAAACCGCCGATGCCGTGCTTCTCGGGCAACTTGCCGGTCGCGATCGACGTCCACAGGACGGGCGACTTGGTCAGGGGAAGCAAGGTCTTGGAGACGCCCGTCGCACCCTCGTCGATCAGCCTCTGGAAATTGGGCAGCTTGCCGTCCCGGAGCAGGTCGCCCATCACCTCCCAGTCGGCGGCGTCCACGCCGAATATGATCACCTTGCTCGGCCCGTCTGCCCCGGTGGAGCACGAGAGCATGACCAGAACCCAGGCCGCCGCGACTGCGAGGGCCGCCGTCCCTGCACTCCGCCTATTCACTTCCCCCTCCTTGCCTGAGGTCCCGGACATGAGACCTGATCTCGGGACTGCCTCCCGTGAGCTCGACGTACTTCTCCAGGTGGTAGGCCGCCTTTCCCTTGTCATTCAAATACCTTTCGTAGCATATCGCAAGGTTCTTGTGGGCGTCGGCCGAATTGGGATTGACGGCGAGCTCGGCCTCGAAAGCCCTGCACGCCGCCTCGTAGTCCTTCCTTCTCACCTCGACCATGCCCATTGCGAGATTGGCGCCCTCGTAGTGGGGGTCCGCCGCGAGCGCGCGCTTCAGGCTCTCGAGGGTGCGGTCCAGGTCGCCCCGCCCGAAGTATATGGTGCCCTCCTGGTAATGCCCGGCGGCGGAGCGCGGGTCGAGTCTGACCGCCTCCCCGTACTCGGCGAGGGCGCGCTCCGCGAGGCCGATGGACAGCATGACATCGCCGCGGAGCAGATGCGCATCCGAGAGCCGCTCCCGCCCGCCTGTGCGCCTCTCGAACCACGCCCTTCTGGCCGGCACGAAACCGAGCAGCACCCTGGCCTGGTTCGCCGCACTCGGGGACAGGTCGGGATCGTTCACCAGGGCTTCCAGCATCGGGCCGGCCCGGCCGAGGTCTCCCATCTCATAGAGCGCCGTCGCGACTCCCAGGCGGGCGAGATCGTAGTCCGGGTCGAGCTCGAGGGCCCTCTGCATCATCGCGACAGCCGAGTCCGGCTTGCCCTCTTCCGAGTAGACGAGTCCCAGGTTGTAGAAGGTCTTCTTGTACGTCGAGTCGAGTTCGGCCGCCGCGAGAAGCTCGGCCTTGGCCTCCGGATACCGGCCGGCCCGCGAGAGCAGTATGCCCACGCCGACGCGGGCGGGGACGATATCGGGGTCGAGCTCGAGGGCCTTCCTGTAACTCTCGAGCGCTTCCTCCTGCCGGCCCTTGAGCCCGTATATGACGCCGAGGCGGTAGTAGGACTGCGCGAAACCGCTCATGGGATCGACGCCGTAGAAGTTGACGTGCACCAGCACGACGAGCAGCGCCGTCCCGGCGGCGGCGGGTGCGGCCTTCCTCCAGTCGCCGCGGACGCCGGCCCTGACAAGCCAGGTCACGGCGAAGGCGCCGAACACCATCAGCGCCGGCACCATGGGAAGCCGGTACCTGGCTACGACGAAAAACGAGATGATGGTCGCCGAGTAGGTGAGGATGTACAGAAACAAGAGCCGGGCCGCCTTCTTCTTCCTCCTGAGGGCCAGGATCATGCCCATGACGCCCAGGGGGCACACCAGGCCGAAAGAGGGCGAAGGCATGCGCAGAAGCGCGGAGTAGCGCTTCTCGAATGGGAG
>JALGWA010000144.1 GCA_025774425.1 bacterium | reverse complement strand
GACCAGGAAGGCAGGACGCCGAGGAGGAATGACACCAAGTTGTCGCTCCTCTCGGCCGGCGCCATAGAGGTGGTCGGCCGCGGCGCGCCCCCGGCGCCGCTGGCCGTGACCGCGGCCGAGCTGGCGGCGACGGCGGAACCTCCCCTCGAGGCGTACGAGGGGCGGCTCGTCAGGATCGAGGGCGTGAGCATAGACCCGGCCGACTGGCCGTCGGACCCCGGGGCCGACATTTGGATAGCGGCGACCGACGCCACCGGCGCCCTGCAGATAAGGCTGGACAGGGACACAGGTATCCCGGGCAGCCCGCCCCCCGGCAACCCGTTCATAGTCACGGGCGTCATCATCCAGGACTCCAGCAACCCGCTCACGGGCTATCATGTCTGGCCGCGCTCGAGGTACTCGGACTTTCTCGAGATGGGCGACGGTTCGGGTCTGGCGTGGGTCGACCCGCAAGTGGTCGAGACGGACGTGGGGGAGTTCGACCTCGATGTTGTGCTCGAGGGCAACGGCGCCGACACCATAGTATCGTTCGAGATCGCCCTCCCCCTCGAGGACGGCTGGGGGTGGAACGCCGGCGCGGACAACGTCGCGCTCTCGGGCCCGGGTCTCGCCGGCGCCTCGGTCGAGGTAACCGAGTCGGGGGTCCTGGTCACCGGGGCCGCCGTGCTCGACTCCCTGTCGCGGGGCATCGTCACCTTCGAGAACATGACGCCTCCGGCCGCCGTGACGGCGTCGGAGATACTGGTATCGACTTCGGTGGACGGAGGGATTCTCGAGCCGATTGCGCGCAACCCCGTCATCGAAGCCCTGCTTCCCCTGGCCGACGTCGTCGTCAACGAAGTCTTCCCGGACGACGGCGCCGCCGACTCGAGCGACGCTTTCATCGAACTCAGGAACCGGAGCGACTGGACGGCCCGCCTCGAGGGATTCACGCTGAGCGATCTCGCGAGCGCGTCCCGCTGCAGCCCGACCGCCCGCCTGGCATTCGGCGAATCCGACAGCATACCCCCGGGGGGCTACCTGGTCATAGCCGGTTCCGCGTCCGGCTTCACGGCGAGGTTCGGCTCGGCGCCGGATGTCGTCGCGCCGATCGCCCCGTTGGGCCGTGTAGGCGGTGAGGGCGCCTCGGTGGGCGGCGTGGACGCCTACGAGGCCGTCGAGTTGTGGCGGGGCGCGGTCGGCGGCGAGGTCGTCGACTACTGCGAGTACAAGTCAGCGCTGCTCGCGGAGGAGGACATCTGTACGGGACTGGGCGGCGACGACGACGCTTTCCCGGTTGTCCCGCCGATCGGATACGCACTGGCCCGGGACGAGGACGCAGGCGGCCAGGGCGCCTCGTATCTCGATTTCGTGATGAGTTCCGAGCCGACGCCCGGCGGCCCCAACGTGGCGGAGGACAACGCCCCTCCGGAGATTGCGGGCGTCGTCACCTTCTCGCAGGACGTCGTCGAGGTCGCCTTCAACGAGCCCTGCGACTCGTCTTCCATGGCCGACCCTTCCGCCTATGCCGTCGACGGCGAGACGCCGTCGGCCGTCTATGTCTCGCTCAGCCTGCAGAAGGCCGTGCTCCTTTTCGACGGGTTCGAGCCCGGCATGCCCGCGACCCTGACGGTGACCGGGTTGACCGACATCGCGGGCAACACGGCGGCGGAGCTCGCCTCCGACTTCACGACCTCCGGCATCATGGTGACGAGCATATGCGGGGTGCAGGAATTCGACGAGAAGGGGTTCTCGCCCCTGCGGGGCCGGATCGTCACCGTGATCGGCTTCATCACGGTGCCGGGGGGTGTCTTCCAGCCCCAGTACAACTCCATCTACATCCAGGGGCTGGACGGCTGCGGCGTCAACGTCTTTTCCTACGATGCGCCCGTCCCCGCCCCGCGCCTCGGCGACCTCGTGAAAGTCACGGGCGAGGTAGAGGAATATGTCTCCGGGACGGCCGGCGCGACGACGGAGATCTTCATGGCTTCACCCAATGCCGAGGTGCTGCTGTCTGCGTACTACCCGGCGCCCGAGGCCGTCGTAATGGAGACGGGGAAGATAGGCCACGAGTCCAACGAGGGTAAGCTGATAGCGACCGAGGGCGCCATCGTCAGCGCCAATGACTTCGGGTTCTACGTCAATGACGGCTCGGGCGGCATTCAGATCTACCAGAACTACACCGACATCGATTACACGAAGTTCCGCGTCGGCATGTATGTCGAGGTGCGGGGAGTCATTCTGCAGTACGACCGCACGCTTCCCTTCCTGGACGGCTACGAGCTCGTGCCGCGCTGGGACGACGACATAGTGGTCGTCGAGGAGGCCTATCCGGACGAAGCGGCGCTCGACGTCGCGGCGCGGGTCTTCTGTCCGTCCTGCGGGGAGGAGGGGTTCACCATCGGTTTCGCCACCCCCTCGGCGGCCCGCGTGACATTGAGGATATTCGACGGCAAGGGCCGCCTCGTCACGACGCTGTTCAGCGGGATGAGCGTCGGCCGCAGCGAGAAAGTGTGGAACGGGCTCGGGGCCGACGGCGCGCCCGTGCCGCCCGGGCTGTACGTGTGTTTCCTCGACTCGGTGGAGGAGGGGACGGGCAGGAAGACGACGGACAGCGCGCCCATAGTGGTGGGTGTCGAGCTAAAGTAGGAGGCTAGCAAGGTGAGAGTCCTCAAGTTTCTCTTGTGCCCGGTCTTGCTGTTCATGATGGCGGCCTGCGCATCGTCTCATGTGTTCGATTCGATCGATGTGAGCAGCAAGGCGCGGGGCATGGGTGGGGCGTGGTCCGCCGGCGCCGACGACGCCACGGCCGTCGCTTACAACCCTGCGCTTCTCATGGAGATAGACCGCATGAGCGCCGCCGTGACCTATTGCAGGCCGAACCAGCAGAGTTTCGAGTCCCTCGCCTACGCGGCCTTCAGTTTCCCGGTGTGGCGCAAGCAGAGAATGGCCGTCGCGCTGCGGAGTTTCGGCGTCGATTACGGGGGCGCCAGCCTCGAGAACGAGACCACTCTCACCTTCAGCCATGCCTTCGCGGTTCTCAAGGACATCCACACCAGGCTCTACATAGGTTACTGCCTCAATGCATACATGCTCGAGTTCGGGGCCACGCAGACGATGGACCTGGGCAGCGAGACGGCATTCGGTCTCGATGTCGGGATCCTGGGCGTGCTGCATGAGCGCACCAGGCTCGGCCTGTTTCTCAAGAACGCCAACGCGCCGTCGGTGGGGAGATATCACAGCGAGCCCTTGCCCCAGTGGATCACGGCCGCGGTTTCCTACCAGCCCTATTACGGGGTGGTGACCGAGCTCGATGTCAGGTCCATGCGCGGTGAGGACGTCGAGATCCTTGTCGGCATGCAGTTCGCCGTCATGGACATGCTCGACCTCAGGGTCGGGTTCCAGACTGCGCCCAACACGCTGTCCGGCGGCTTCACCGTGAAGATAAGGTCGTTCGCGATCGACTACGGCTACTCGAACCACTCGGCGCTTCCGGGCACGCATCACGTCGCCCTGAGGGGTCTGTTGGGAGGTAAGTAGTTTGGGAAAGGTCGGAGTCATTGTCCTGTTCGCGGTCGCGTGTCTGCTTTCGCCGCGGGCGGCGCCTTTGGCCGCGTCCGGGCAGCCCCTGGATCTCAACAGGGCAACCCTCGATGAGATCAGGCAGCTCCCGATCCCGGAGGATCTCGCCCTGGCGATCTACGACTACCGCGAGTACAGGGCCTACTTCGAGAGCGTCTACGATCTCATGAGGGTGCCGGGAATGGATGCCCGGACACTCGAGGTCCTGAAGCCCTTGGTCAGCATCGAGCCCGTGGAGCCCGACGAGATAGCACGGCGGATGAGCGTCGCCCAGAGAATGGTCAGGCGATGGGGCTCGTCGGAGAGCACCAACGAGGGCCTCATTGACATGTGGATAGACATCGCCAAGGACCCGCCCAACATCAACACGGCCGATGTCTACGATCTCATGAACATGCAGAACGTCTCGCCCGTGGACGCCGTAGCGATCGTCAATCACAGGAAGGCCATCGGGACCTACAGGGGCAGGCGGGACCTCAGGTACACGCCCGGTCTCTCGGGTTGGGGTTATTACAACCTGCGGTCGCTCATCAGATACGAGGACAAGGCGAGGGCCGGCGACTTCCACGGCACCTACCAGCTCAGAGTGAAATCCTTCGGCTACTACTCGGACACCGAGGACCTCCTGAAGCAGGACGTGTTCTCCGCGCGGGGCGTCTACGATTCCTGGTGGAACCGCTTGGGGCTCGACGACGTCAGGCCGCATGTCGCCCACAAGCTCTACCTCAAGTACTACATCAGCGAAAAGACGTCGGCCCGGACGGGGCTCCACGTCTGGAGGAGATGGGGTGAGACGAGGTACGACACGCATCTCAAGGGCTTCGTCGCCTTCGAGGACTTCGGCCTGGGCGACTTCAAGGTGGATAAGGTCGTTTTCGGCACCTTCCTCGTCGGTTTCGGCCAGGGCCTCGTCATGGAGAATTCGGACTACTTCAAGTCCCGCAAGTCGGGCTATTCCTGGGACAAGCGCTACTACGGCGTCCTCGGGGATGTTTCGAGGACGGACATATACAAGCTCAAGGGCATAGGGCTGCAGTTCACCTGGAAGCGGCTCAAGGGCGTCGGCTTCTTCTCCAACGACTGGAAGGACGCCGTTCTCAACGATGATGGATCCGTCTTCCGGCCGATCATATTGACGCCGACCGTGGACAACGAGACCCTGGAGCGTTACGGCCTCCCGCCCATGAGGGACGCGCTCCACGAGAAGACCTACGGGGGCAACCTGAGGTTCGTGTACGGGCCGGGTTGCCACTTCGGGGTCTCCGGCTACGAGAGCCGTTACAACCGGAACTTCGATCCCAAGAACGGGGAGACGTTCATCGCCCGGTACGACAAGGTGAGGGCGGTCGACAACGAGATATTCTCCGGCTACAGGAGTCCCGGGAAGTTCCGCCGCATACACGGCGTCGAGTG
>JALGWA010000143.1 GCA_025774425.1 bacterium | reverse complement strand
GGACATACTTCGGTCCCATGGAGGACTATGAGCCCGAGGGCAATGCCGGCGGTTGTCCGACCTTCCCGCCGTACGACGCCGATGAGTGTTTCCAGGACGGCGATGCGGGGCTGATCATGCCCGAGCCCTACACGATCGGCACCGGGGGGACGGTCATCCCGTGCCCGGGCTATACCGGCTATCCGATGAAGGACACATGCCGGTCGGCCATATGGGGGGTGGACGTCGACATCGAGGTGCATCACAGCGGCAATCCGGCGGACCCGGGGTACATCAATGTCCTCTTCGACTGGAATCAGAACGGGCTCTGGGGCGACACGGTCTGGTGCAACGTCGGCGGCGTGCCGACCCCCGTTCCCGAGCATGTCCTCGTCAACTTCTACCTGCCCGCCGGCTACAGCGGGCCGCTGTCGGGGCTGACGCCGCCCTCTTTCGTCGTAGGACCCAATCAGGGCTATGTGTGGGCGAGATTCATGGTCAGCGAGAGCAGGGTGAACCAGCCCTGGGACGGGAACGGAATCTATGAGGGCGGCGAGAGCGAGGACTACCTGATCGAGATAAACCCCTCTCCTCATAACGATCCGGACTTCGGCGACGCCCCGGAGGGCGAACCCGCTTACCCGGCCATGGGCGTCGTCGGGCAGTTCCCCACGTGCTCGAGTCTCGGGCAGTGGGGGTGGGTCGAGCATGCGCCCGGAGGCCTCGCCTGGTTCGGCCCCATGGTCGACGGAGAGATCGACGGCAATGCGGGCAACTGCGCGGTCACACCGCCTTTCCCGCCGTACGACATGGATGAGTGTTTCCAGGACGGCGACGCCGGTCTCATCATGCCGCCTTCCTACACCATCTCGGGCGGCGCGATCGTCCCGTGTCCGGCCGGCTACACCGGTGGTCTGGGCGCTCCGTGTTCGACGGCCGTGTGGGGCAGGGATATCGACATCGACGTCGTGAACAACTCCGATTTCGACATGTACGTCAATGTGCTCGCCGACTGGAACCGCGACGGAATCTGGGGAGGAGCGGACTCCTGCAACGGCACGGCCGTGCCGGAGCACGTTCTCGGCAACTTCGTCGTTCCGCCCGGGTTCAGCCGGCCGCTCTCCGCTCTCAACCCGCCGCCCTTCGTGATCGGTCCCGATACCGGCTATGTCTGGACGAGATTCACCATCAGTCCGACGCCGGTGGTGGGCGACTGGAACGGCGAGGGCCAGTTCGACGACGGCGAGTCCGAGGACTACCTCCTGTGGGTGAGCGAGGCATGCGCGGGAGTGGGCTGGAAGTACGAGCCGGCGCGGTTCAGCCTGCTTCCGGCGGAGCCCAATCCGTTCACGCATGAGACGCGTGTGCGCTACTCGATTCCCTGCGCGCGGCGGGTGAAGATCGCAGTATACGACCCCCTCGGACGGCAGGTTCGACTCCTGTCGGACCAGTTCGAACCCGCAGGCGGGCACGAGGTCGTCTGGGATGCGACCGACGCCGAGGGCCGTCCCGTCACCGCGGGCATCTACTTCCTGAGGATGCAGTCGGCCGGCTTCAGCAGCACCCGCAGGCTCGTGCTGCTGAGATAACCCGGGGGTCAGAGCTCAAAATGCACAGTCGGGTCCGCTCCGGATGGATAGGAGTCAGATCCCCAAGGGGGGAGACCCCGACTGAACCGCGGAGCCGGTCCCGCTCGCACCGAGGAGGCTGAGCCCCCGACACCCGGTGGAGTGGACGGTCGACGTGCTCCTTGATTGTGCTTTGGGCGCGATTCCACCGCTGCGCTCCGGCCGGCGCAACGCTCCGAGTCCGGCCTTACGCGCATCGAGCTGCTCGGGGTGTCCCGCTTCACGCCGGCGCGTTGGAGCCCGGCCGATCCGAGGGGCGTGAACCGGAACGTGCAGCCGGCATCGAGTCGCCGGGGGCCGAGGACGCCTCCGCGCGGCGGGCCGACCGGGCCTCAAACCAGGAGCTTGCCGTCCTTGATTATCTCCCTGCCGTCGAGGAGCAGGGTGGGAGCCTTGATCACGAGATCGAGGTGGCTCGGCACGGAGACCTTGCCGCCCATGGAGGCGTTGTCGCCTATGGCGATGTGAACCGTGCCCATCACCTTCTCGTCCTCGAGCACGAGGCCGGTCAGTATGGCTTTGTCGTTGGTGCCGATGCCCAGCTCGGCTATGTTGCGGCCGTCCTTGCCGAACTCGGCGGTGATCTCCTTGAGCTTGTCCGCCTCGGCTCCGCCGGTGATCTCCGTGGCATAGCCGGCTTCGACGATCAGCGTGATGGGCTGCTTGACGATGCCGACGCCCGCGGCCGACCCGTCCACGACTATCCGGCCCCGGGCCGTGCCTTCGACCGGCGCGAGATACGCCTCGCCCGCCGGCAGGTTGGTGAACTCGCCCGGGTTCCTCACGATGCCGTGGTCCTCGTGGCACTGCCTTCCCTCGAGGGACATGGTGATGTCGGTCCCGAGGGCCGTCGTCACCCTGGCCTCGCGGGCCTCGCCGACTATGGGGGAGCTATTCTTGGTGCGCGCCTCTATGGCCTTCTAGTCGGCCTTGAGGGTCCGCTTCATCGCCTCCTCGGTTATACCCGGCAGCGTCGCCCCGCGGGCGCCGTTGGCGCACGCCTGCCTGCGGGCGTCCGTATGGGAGAGCGACTTGGACGTCGGGATCACGAAGACGTCGCAGGCCGCCAGGAGCCCGGCGACCGCCTTCGGCGGCTCCTCGCCGTTGGTCGCGCGCGGGAGCATCTCGCAGAATACGGCGTCCGCGCCCAGTTCCCTCGCCGTTTCCCAGAAGGCGAGCCCGATTCTCCGCTGGGGCTCGTCTATGAGCACGACGACGTTCTCGCCCTTCTTGACGTCCATGCACTCGGTCAGGGCGACATGAGCGGCTTGCTTCAAGTCCTTCATCTACCTATCCTCCGGTCTCTTTCTCGGAAACACCGAAACCAGCACCATGGTCAGTATCACGAAACCCATGATCAGGAGCGATACGAAGTTGCTGTCGAGGATCTTGACGGGAAGGTCGTACTTGAACAGCCACCTCGCCCAGGTCGTCGAGCCCGTAATGAAGATGTAGAAAGCGATCAATATGCCCATTATGGCCTCGCCCGCGATCAGGCCCGACGCGTAGAGCAGGCCTCGATGAGCCGCCTTCCGTTCGTAGCCGCCCATCCGGGTCACCAGCCTGACCAGCCGGCTCGTCAGGCCCCCCGCGAAGATGGGGACGGCGAGCGAGAAGGGAAGGTATATGCCGACGGCCACGGGCATCACGTACGCCCGGAAGCCCGCGTTCCTGCGCCTCAGGATCTCGTCCACTACGACGAGGGCCACCCCGATCGCCACCCCGTACTCCACCATGCGCCAGGGCAGCCTGGCCTCGGTGAACATGGCCCTGGCTATGCTCTCGAACAGCCTTGCCTGGGGCGCCGGCAGCGTCTCCGAACCGATGCCGTAGGCCTTGTGGAGCACGGTGAGCGTCGGCGCGATGACGAAGGCCGGTACCACCACGCCCACGATCTGCGCGACTTGCTGGCGCCTGGGCGTCGCGCCCACGAGATGGCCCGTCTTGAGGTCCTGGGATATGTCGCCCGCGGTCGCCGCCGCGCAGCATACGACGCCGGCGACCCCCAGCGACGCCAGGATGCCCGAGTGGCCGCTCATGCCCATCATGAGGAGCAGGGCCGAGGCGAAGAGTATGGTGCATATGGTCATGCCCGATATGGGGTTGTTGGAGGAGCCGACCAGGCCCACTATGTAACTCGAGACGGCGACGAAGAAGAAGCCGGCGATGAACATGGCGACCGTCGAGATCACGGTGATCCCGGCCGACTGCGTGAGATAATAGTAGATGCCGAGGATGCCGATGACCGAGGCCACGGTCAGCCCGAGAATCACGCGCTGGGGCATGTCCCGCTCCGTGCGCTTCACCGCCTGGAACTCCGATTCGGCCCTGTGGCCGAGCAGCGCGGTCTTGACGCCGTTGGCGATGCCGTGGCGCACGCGGATGATGGACCAGAGCCCGCCCACGATCATGGTGCCGACACCCATGTACCTTATCTGGGTGCTCCAGATATTGCCCGCCGCGTCGAGCAGCCCGCCCTCGGGAAGTCCGTTCGCGGCGGTGTACAGGGGAATCCCCACGAGCCAGCCGATGGCCCCTCCGAGGAAGACGAGTACCGAGATGTTGAGGCCGACGATGTAGCCGATGCCGACGAGGAGCACCGACATGTCGCCCCCGAAGTAGAACAGGGACCTGCCGGAGGTCCATGCATGTTCGACGGTTCCCTTTATCACCGAGGCGGCCGACGTCCAGAACTTGAACACGAGACTCACCGCCATGGCCGAGAAGATGTAGACCACGCCGCTCCCGCCCCGTTCGCCGACCTCGAGCACCTCCGCGCACGCGACGCCTTCGGGATAGACGAGCTCCTTCTCCTCGACGATGAGGGTCTTCCTCAGGGGGATCATGAAGAGCACGCCGAGCAGTCCCCCGCAGACGGCGATGAGCGTGACCGGCCAGAACTTGAAGTCCTGCCAGACTCCTATCATGACGAGCGCCGGCATGGTGAAGATGATGCCCGCCGCCAGGGACTCGCCCGCCGAGGCGATTGTCTGGACGATGTTGTTCTCGAGTATCGTCCCCCTCCGCAGGAGGCCCCGCAGCACTCCCATGGATATGACGGCCGCCGGTATGGACGCCGTCACGGTCATCCCGGCATAGAGGCCGACATAGGCGTTGGCCGAGGTCATGATGACGCCGAGCACGACGCCCAGGATGACGGCGGCCGCGGTGAACTCGGGAATGCTCTTGCCGGCGGGCACAAAAGGCTCGAATCTGTCGTCGTTCATCCGGACCTCCTTGACAAGTCGACCGCGGAGTGCGGGCGGCGCCTAGCCGATCGCCTTCTCCAGCACGCGGCCCAGCCTCTTGATTCCCTCTCTTATCTTCTCCGGTGTCGCGTTCGAGAAGTTGAGCCTCATGGTGTTCCTGCCGGAGCCGTCGGGGTAGAA
>JALGWA010000142.1 GCA_025774425.1 bacterium | reverse complement strand
TCCACCGGCTCGTAGTTCTCGTACTCGAGCACCTTGCGCAGCATCGCTCTCACGCCGGCGTCGTCGTCGACTATGAGAACCCTGCCGCGCCCCCGGCCCCGATCCTTCATGCCGCCTTGACCCCCTTGTCCCACTGGAGCTCCCCGAGGACGGCCTGCGCGATGTTGGTGTAGTGGTCCCCCATCTTCTCGTAATTCATCACGAGGTCGAAGAATATGAGACCGCTCCGCGCGTCCGCCTTTCCGCTGCCCAGGCGCATCGCGTAGTCCTGGCGCATCTCCACATGCATGCGGTTTATCTTGTCCTCGATCTTGAGGGCCATCCTCGCCTCTTCGCGGTCATCGCCGTCCAGCGCCCTCATCGCGTGGCCGGACATCTCCAGGACATGATCGCACATGGCCTCCAGGCTCAGCATCGCGTCGGCCGGCATTCTGACCTTCTCGTACTTCCGCCTCTCGGCGAGCTCGAGAATGTTCTCCGCATGGTCGCCGATTCTCTCAATGTCGTTGACGGTGTGGAGGAGCACGGGGAGCTGCTCCGACTGCACTGTCGTCAGGCTGCGCCTCGCGAGTTCCACGAGGTAATGCGTTATCTCGCGCTGAAGATGGTCGAGCCCCTCCTCGAGCACGGGCACGCTCTTGAGATACGACGCATCGCCCTTGAAGAAGGCGCGGCTCGCATCCCCGACGGCCTGCTCGGCTATGCCCGCCATCCTCACTATCTCCTTCTTGGCCTGTTCAATCGCTATGAAAGGCGTATCGAGGAGGTGCCTCTCGAGATACTGCGGCTCCCCCCTCACGCCCTCCTCGGGCCCGGGCACGAGGCCCCTGACGAGCCTCGCCAGCGGACCGACGAAGCCGATGAACAGGGCCGCGTTGAGGACATTGAAGAGCGTGTGCGAGTTCGCGATCTGCCGCATGACGTCACCGGAGGTCGACCTGGCGACGTTGACATAGAAGTCGGTCGTGTACATCACGGTGAGCATGATCGCCACACCGGTGGCGTTGAACATCGTGTGCGCCCAGGCCGCGCGGCGCGCCCCCCTGTTTGTTCCGATGCTCGCCAGCTGCGCGGTTATCGTCGTGCCGATGTTCTCGCCGAGGACGAGGCAGATGGCCCCCCTGAGGTCGATGAGGCCGGTCGCCGCGAGCGCCATCGTCAGGCCGACGGTCGCACTGCTCGACTGGACGATCATCGTCACCAGCATGCCTGCGAACACCCCGAGAATCGGCTGTTCGCTGAACCTTATGAAGAAATCGCGCACCATGGCGCTCCCCCCGAGCGGCGACAGCGTGTCCTTGATTATGGACAGCCCGAGAAACAGGAGGCCGAAGGCGAATATGGCCTCGCCCCAGCGCCTGGTCCTCGGCCGCTTGGAGAGCATTATCACGGCGAAGCCGACGGCTATGATGGGAAGGGAGTACTTGTCGATCTTGAAGGCTATCAGCTGGCCGGTGATCGTCGTCCCGATATTGGCCCCGATGATGACGCCTATCGCCTGCTGAAGCCGCAGCAGACCCGCGTTGACGAAGCCCACGACCATGACCGTGGTCGCGCTGCTCGACTGGATGGCGGCCGTGACGAACGCGCCGACGGTAAGCCCCATGAACCTGTTGCTCGTCAGGAGCTTGAGGACGGATCTCAGCTTCGGGCCCGCCACCTTCTGCAGGCTCTTCGACAGCGTGGAGAGGCCGTAGAGGAAAAGACCGAGCCCGCCGAGAATGAAGAGCACGAGCCGCGTCAGGTCGTAGGACTTGGCGCGGAACTCCACGATGCCGCTCCCCAGTTCGGGGTGTTGAATGTGGACGCCCACCGAGAAATCCTGTGTTCCCTCGCCCAGCCTGAGCCGGGTCTCCGCCCTTCCGTCCGCGGCCGTCGTCACGGTGGAGACGCTGAGATCCCCGTCCGCGCCGTTCTCCAGCCAGAACCTGACGGCGGCGCCGCTGACCGGCCTGCCGTCGGCGTCGGTGATGGTGACGGTGAAGGGCTCGCTCAACCACTTGCCCGAGCGGCCCTCCTGGTGATTCCCATCCATCATGACCGTCATCCCGCCGATGACGACCTTCTCGGCGGACGGGCACGCCTCCGCGGCCGAGACCGCGGGCGCGGACGCCGCCGGGACCAGGCAGGAAACGAGGAGGATCAAAAAGAGGAGCGGCTTGTTCGAATGAGGACGACGGTATGAACCCGAACGGGCCCGCGGTAGTATCATCGCACCTTTCCAAGCGAGGTCATGGACGGCCCTCTCAAAGCATGATGTCGTCTATGAAGTCCCCGTCCCGCGCGACGAGGTAGCGCGACGTCGCGGGTCCGCCCGCTTCCGCGCGCGCATCCGCCCGGCGTCCGCGTCCTCTCGGGCGGGGCGCCGGCTCGCTCTTCCGCCGTCCCGCGGGAGTCGCGCCGGATCCACGCCGGGCGCGGTTGAGCTCCCTCAGGTACTCGGCTGCTTCGGCGACCGTCGACGGGTTGCACGAGTACTCGACCCACTTGCCGCGCCTCGAGTCGACTATGAGGCCCGCCTCCCGGAGCACCTTGAGATGCCGGGAGACCGCCGGCTGCGTGATGTCGAGCCTCTCCACCATGTCCGACACGTTCATCGAGCCCGCGCCCAGGAGCGACAGGATCTTCAATCTCGTGGGATCCGACAGCGCCTGAAACGTCCTGGCATCAACCATTTACGCCTCCCATTCGACTATCCGCATACGTTTATAAATGCCCCTACTCCGCGAGTCAACACAAAACGGAGGCCTGCAAAAGCGTGCCGCCGGCCAGGCCGGCCTTGACTTGGCCGACCGCCTCGATTACAAAAGAGGAGGCGTAATCCCGTCCCGCATCGACCCGGAAGGCAGGTGGATAATGGAAAGACACAGCCCGAACCTCAAGTTGCTCACCGAGTCCGTCATCGGAGAGATCATCGACGAGGCCATGGGCCTCCTGGAGAAGACCGGGGTCACGGTGGAGGAGACGGAAACGCTCGAGCTGCTGGCGGATATGGGAGCCGACACGGACCGCGGCGGGCATGTCGCCAGGTTCAAGCGCCACATGGTCGAGCGCGCCGTAACGTCCGCCGGCGGGACGCTGGACCTCTACGACATGACCGGCGGAAAGCGCTTCGCGCTGGGCGACGGGCAGATCCACTTCAACCCGGGTTCGGCGGCCCTCTTCATCCTCGACCTCGATGGACCGGCGATGCGCAAGCCCGTGATCGACGATGTCGTCCGCTTCTCGAAGCTCGTTCATACGCTCGAGAACGTGGAGGCCGCGAGCACGGGCGTCATACCGTCGGACGTCCCCGAAGAGGTGAGCGACAGCATCAGGCTCTTCATCTCGTGCATGTTCACCGACAAACCCGTCGTGACCGGGACCTTCACGACGGGGGGCTTCAAGGTGATGCTCGAACTCCTGCTGGCGAGGACGGGCGAGGACTCGCTGCGGGACAAACCCGTCGCCGTCTTCGACGTGTGCCCGACGTCGCCGCTCCGGTGGTCCGCGCTCGGATGCCACGATCTCAGGCAGTGCGCGCAGAACGCCGTTCCCGCCCAGCTGATATCGATGCCGCTCGCCGGCGCGCTCGCGCCCATGAGCCTCATAGCGTCGGTCGTGCAGCACACCGTCGAGACATTGAGCGGGATCGTCATCCACCAGGCGTGGACCCCGGGCTCGCCCATAATATGGGGCGGCTCGCCGGCCGTGTTCGACATGCGCCACTCGACTTCCCCGATGGGGGCCGTGGAGACGCTGCTCATCGACCTGGCCGACACGGAGGTCGGCAGGCATCTCGGCCTGCCGACGCAGGCCTACCTCGGCATGAGCGACTCCAAGTTCCTCGACGCGCAGGCCGGGATGGAATCGGCGATGACCATGCTCGCGGCGTCCGCGGGCTCGGTGGACTTCGTGTCCGGCCCGGGCATGCTCAACTTCGAAAGCTGCCAGTCGCTCGAGAAGCTCGTGCTCGACAACGAGATCTGCGGCATGGTCAGGCGTTTCAAGCGGGGCCTGGCGGGCGAAGGCGATACGCTGGGAACCGACGCCATACTCGAGGGCCTCGCCGAGGAGAGCTTCCTCACAGCGGAGCAGACGCTGAAGCTCTACCGGAGCGAGTGCTGCTACCCCGGAAAGGTGATCGACCGCAAGTCGCTGATGGACGAGAGCCCCATCGACCCCGGGAGCCTCCTCGATCGAGCGAGGGCCGAGGTCGCCGACCGCCTCGAGTCCTACGAGCGGCCGGAGATTCCCGCCGACAGGCTGAACGACATGCGGTCGGTGATGGCCGCCGCCCTCGACGCGGCGGGCGCCGGGGCGATCAAGAAGAAGGTGTCCGAGCTCTGACGGGAACGGGTTCCTGATGGCGAGAGCCTTGAATGGAATGACGAGGAAGGAGATCGCCCGGGCCGTCGCCGCCCTGGGCGAGCCGGGCTACCGCGCCGGCCAGATATCCCGCTGGCTCTACCGCAGGCGCGTCAAGACCGTGGACGAAATGACCGACTTGTCCCTCGACCTCCGCGAGACCCTCAGGAGGCGTTTCGTGATAACGGCGCTCGAGCCCACGGGCAAGGCGGTCTCGTCGGAGGACGGCGCGCTCAAGTTCGGCCTCGCCCTGGGCGACGGCGACGAAATAGAAACCGTCTTCCTGCCGCACACCCGAGGCGCGACACTGTGCATCTCGTCCCAGGTCGGCTGCGCTTACGCCTGCAAGTTCTGCGCGACCGGGAGAAGGGGACTCAAGCGGAACCTGAGGGCCGATGAGATAGTCGGCCAGGTGCTCTTCGCGATGGACGAGCTCGGCGATCCGGACTCGACCGCACGGCCCTTCACCAACATAGTCTTCATGGGCATGGGCGAACCGCTCGCAAACTATGCGGCCGTCATGAAGGCCGTCGCAATACTGGTCAAGGAAGTCGGCGTCGGCGCCAGGCGGATCACGATATCGACATGCGGGCTGCCGGCGGAGATCATGCGGCTCGCGCGCGAGCCCTTCGAGGTCGGCCTGGCCGTCTCGCTCAACGCGGCGACG